>JBFGHF010000746.1:0-1541 GCA_041578355.1 Acidobacteriota bacterium | reverse complement strand
GATCTGGTCAAGACTTTGCGCGAACTTCCCGACGAGTTGCGCGGTTGGAAAGCCGAGAAGCGGACGGTCCGCTGCCGAAGTTGCCGGGCGATCTCGGTATTCGATCCGGAGGAGGTAGGTCAGAATTGCGAGTTCTGCGGCTCTCCGGAACTGGTCGATTATGAAGAGATCAAGGCTCCCATCCGGCCGCAGAGCCTGCTCCCTTTCAAGTTCAGCCAGGCCCAGGTGCGTGAGAGAATCCGCGACTGGTACCGAAAGAGATGGTTCGCACCCAACAAACTGAAGAGCAGGGCCCTCGTCGACACCGTACGAGGCCTTTACATCCCCTATTGGACGTTCGACGCGCAAGTCTACTGCCGCTGGACGGCCGAGTCGGGCTATTACTACTACACGACCGAAACCTATCGGGACTCTCAAGGGCGGACAGGGACTCGGCAGGTTCGTCATACACGCTGGGAAAACAGCCGAGGCGAGTTCCAACATTTCTTCGACGACGAGCCCATCCCCGGAACACAGGGAGTGGATCGAGATCTGTTGCTTCGCGTCGAGCCTTTTCCCACCCAGGAACTGGTTCCCTATGACACCGCCTATCTCTCGGGTTTTGTAGTCGAGCATTACCAGGTCGTGCTGCTCGAGGCCGCCCAGCAGGGCCGCCAGGCGATGGACGCTAAACTAAGATCGATGTGCGCGTCGCAAGTGCCGGGTGACACCCACCGCAACCTGGGGATCTATCCCGACTACTCGGGTCAGACCTTCAAGCACATCCTCGCCCCCGTCTGGCTTCTGGTCTACAACTACGGGAGCAGGAGTTTTCAGGTTGTGGTCAACGGGTACACGGGAGAAATCGCCGGGCGTTATCCGAAGAGCTTCTGGAAGATTTTCTTCCTGGTGATTTTCATTCTCTTCGTGATTCTCGCTTTTGCCCTGATCTCGTCGTGTTGATCGCGGCCTCGGGTGGGATCCCCGAGCGGGAGCGACTGAAGCGGGCCGTAAGAGGGTGTCGTTACATGGATCGATGTCGAACCCTGGAGTGCGGCAGCTGCCGCCTCAGATATTGCGACAACGTGCTCAAAAAAAGGTTAAAAAGAAGGGCGGAAGATCCGCCCTTGCCACGATTGAGGTGAGGTCATGCATTCAATTCGAAACGGCTCTTTTCGTCTTTCGCTGCTCCTTTGCATCGTCGTCTTAACCACTGTTCCGCTTTCGGCCCAGCCGATTCCGACGCCGGAATCCGTCCTGGGTCAAAAGCCGGGAGCCGACTTCTTCCTGGCCACCTATGACGAGTCCTTGAACTATTTCCGCGCCTTGGACGCAGCCTCTGACAGGATTCAGCTCCGGCCGGTCGGGCAGACCTCCAATGGCCTGGACTGGTACATCGCCGTCATTTCCTCTCCTTCCAATCTGGCCGACCTGGAGCGTTACAAATCAATCGCCCGGCGATTGGCCCTGGCCAAGGACCTGACGGACGAGCAGGCGCGCGAACTGGCCTCTCAGGGCCGCGCAATCGTCCATATCGACGGGGGGCTGCACGCCACCGAGGT
>JBFGHF010000745.1:0-1553 GCA_041578355.1 Acidobacteriota bacterium | reverse complement strand
TCTACACCAACACGCTGGTCGACGAGGAACTGCAGCGTTTTCAAGCGGGGTTGATTCCGCTTCCCCTCTTGCGGGTTCATTGGAGGAGGGAGGACGGACTGAGCTTTCCTCTCTGCCTCTCGCGTCGCCCCGCCAGCTCCGAGCTGATCCGCAACATCTCCGTTGCCAGGGGGAACATGGTTCTGGTGGACCACGGACTGAGCACGGGCGAGACCATCGACTTGCCCGCACCGCTGGGGGCCGAGGAGATTTTCCGGCTCCAGCTTTCCCGGGGACCGCTGACCTTCCAGGCTGCGCCCGGCCGGGAGCCAAAAGAGGCGGAACCCGTCGTGGCGCTCGACGTGTCATTTGCCAACAGTCCTCAACCCGAGGTGTTCTCGGCATTCCCGAACTTGCTGGACAGCCCTCCCTTCGCTCGTCACTTCGTGGTCGAAATCGACGACGAACAACGTGCGTCACTGCGCTTCGGCGACGGCGAATACGGCAAGAAGGTGACAGGCGCGGTTTCCTTCGCAGCCGACTATCGCGTGGGCAACGGAAGCGCCGGAAACGTCGGCGCCGAGTCGTTCGCGCATATTGCTTTGGCCGTCCAGCCCGCTTGGCTCGATGCGGTCCGCAACCCGCTGCCGGCCGAGGGCGGAATCGATCCCGAGACCATCGAGGAGGTGCGTCAACGAGCGCCTCAGGCATTTCACGCCGAGCAGTTTCGGGCGGTCACCGAGAGCGACTACGCCGCGGCCGCCCGCGAGATGCCCGATGTGGCCGGCGCGGTGGCCACCTTCCGATGGACCGGGAGCTGGTTCACCGTCTTCGTGGGGGTCGATCCGCTCGACCCCGCCGATCTGATCTACACTCCGGGTGGCCAGATTCGTCTTTCGCCGAACCTCGAAGGGGCGGTGCGGGCGTTTTTGACCCGCTACCGCCTGGCCGGCTACGACCTGGAGATTCGCCCGCCTCAATTCGTGCCCCTCGAGCTCGACTTGGATGTTTGCGCCTGTTCCCGCCATTTCCGTTTCGACGCGGCCGAGGCGGTCGCCCAGAGACTGAGCAGTCGCATTCTGCCATCCGGCGAAAAGGGCTTCTTCCACCCCGACAACTTCACCTTCGGCCAACCCGTCTATCTGAGCCAGATCTATTCGGCGGTGGAGGGAGTGGAGGGTGTCGACTCGGTAGTAGTGACGCGCTTTCGGCGTTTCGGTCAGCCCAACCGCGGCGAGCTGGCCGCGGGTGAGATGCCGATCGGCGCCTGGGAGATCGCCCAACTCGAAAACGATCCCAACTTCATGGAACACGGAGTCCTGCGCATCAAGGCTCTGGGAGGGAAAGCATGAACCTTCCCTGCGGCTGTTGCGAAGCGGCAGCCCCTTTGACCCCGTTGGTGATCAAGAATCGGCCCGGGCTGTCCTCGGTCGTCTACCGTATCGGGACCTACGCCAGCTTCCGGGAATCGATGCTGACACGGATCTCGTCCTTGCCCGAGTTGGCCTCCCTTTCGACTCGGCGCAGTGACGACTACTCCATCACCATCCTGGAACTCTGGGCGGCCGTGGCCG
>JBFGHF010000744.1:0-1577 GCA_041578355.1 Acidobacteriota bacterium | reverse complement strand
TTCCGAGCCAAGGCGCGAAAGGCCCCGTCGTTGATGGAGGTCCGCGGCGAGGTCTTCCTGCCCCTTTCCGACTTCGAGCGCCTCAACGAAGAGCGCTCGGCCCAGGGCGAGAGCCCCTTCGCCAATCCCCGCAACGCGGCCGCGGGCGCTCTGCGCCAGCTCGATCCCAAGATCACCGCCTCCCGTCCCCTGGCCTTCTTCGCTTATTCGATCGGGTACATCGAAGGCGGCAACGTCAACACGCAGCAGGAATCGCTCGATTTGCTCGCCGGCTGGGGGTTTCCCGTCAATCCGAACCACGACCACCAGCCTTCGATCGAGGAAGTCGTCGATTTTTGCAAGGAGTGGGAGGACAAGCGCAATTCCCTCGATTACGAAATCGACGGTGTGGTCGTCAAGGTCAACCGCTTCGACTTTCAGGAGGAGTTGGGAACGGTGAGCCGCGATCCCCGCTGGGCCGTGGCCTACAAGTTCCCCGGTCAAACCGCCGTCACCCGGCTTCTCGAGATCCGGATCAACATCGGGCGCACGGGCGCCCTGAATCCCTACGCCGTCCTCGAGCCCGTGCAAGTGGGCGGCGTCACCATCAGTCGCGCCACCCTCCACAACGAGGACGACATTCACCGCAAGGACATTCGCGAGGGCGACGTCGTGGTGGTCAAAAGAGCGGGCGACGTGATTCCCCAGGTGGTGGGGCCGGTACTGGAAAAGCGCAGCGGCTCGGAGAAGCCGTTTGCCTATCCCACCAAGTGCCCGGTCTGCCAAACGCCGGTCGTCCGCAACGAAGGCGACGCCATGGCCTACTGTCCCAACCGGGCCTGTCCCGCCCAGCGTTACGAATCTCTCAATCACTTCGTCAGTCGGGGCGCCATGGATATCCGCGGTTTGGGACCGCAAACGCTGGCCAAACTCGTGGAACTGGGAATGATCGAGGATCCGGCCGATCTCTATTTCCTGGGCGCCGACCAGATCGCCCAGCTTCCCAACTTCAAGGAGAAATCGATTCACAACTTGTTGGAAAGCATCGACCAGAGCCGGCGCCGTCCCTACGCCCGCCTGCTCTTCGCGCTGGGCATTCCGCACGTGGGGGAGAGCATCGCCCAGTTGCTCGCCGATCACATTCCCGACATCTCCAGGCTGGGCGAGGCCTCCGCCGAGGAAATCGCCCAGATCGAAGGCATCGGACCCGAGATCGCCGCCAGCGTGAAGAGCTATCTCGAGCAGCCCGATAACCGGCGTCTGATCGAGAAGTTGCACAAGGCCGGCGTGTCTTTGGCCGGCGAATCGAAGCCTGCCGGCGATGCCGGTCCGCTCGCTGGAAAGACCTTCGTCATCACGGGAACGCTACCCGGTTGGAGCCGGGTCCAGGCCGCCGAGTTCATCAAAGAAAAAGGCGGCAAGGTCTCCTCATCCGTGTCCTCCAAGACTTCCTACCTGGTAGTGGGTGAAAACCCCGGCTCGAAGCTGGAAAAGGCGCGCTCTCTCGATGTCACGATCCTCAGCGAAGAAGAGCTCCGCGGCTTGGCGCCGGATGCTGGGAGCGAGCCGGAAACTCCCGGAACCGGGTGAGACTGAAG
>JBFGHF010000743.1:0-1681 GCA_041578355.1 Acidobacteriota bacterium | reverse complement strand
GATGACAAGGCGGCAGCTGCCGCTGCCGCACTCCAGGGATTTTCGCGCCAGGCCCTCTGGCGCGCCCGGCTCAGTCGGGCTGGGACGGCGGCATTTCGGTTTCCTTATCCGCTCCCTTTTCCTCGCCTTCCTCTTTCTTGCGCTCCCAGGGCTTCCAATCTTCGCCCAGGACGTACTTCATCATCCAGCGGATCTCCTCGACGTCGCGCGTGCGGATGTGGCGGGGCTCGCGGAACCCGTGGGGCTCGCGGGGGAAACGCAGATACCGGACCGTCTTGCCCTGGTCCTTGAGGGCCGCGAAGAACATCATGCTTTGGGGCTCGGTGTCGGTCGTGTCGTTCATCCCGTGGATGATCAACGTCGGCGTCTTGACGTTGGCCACGTGGGTCAGGGGCGATTTCTGCCGCCATTCCTCGGGGTTTTCCCAGGGGGTCCCTCCGATGTACCAAAGGCGCACGTCGTGGTTGAAGCCGGGGCCGTACTCGGAGGTCCAGTCCGACACCATGGCCCCGATCGAGGCCGCCTTGAAACGGTCGGTCTGGGTGATCGTCCAGCCGCCCAGGATGCCGCCGTAGCTCCAGCCTCGAACACCCATCTTCTCGGGATCGGCCCACCCCTGCTCGATGACGGAATCGACGCCCGTCATCAGATCCTGGTAGTCCCCTCCGCCGATGTCGCGCATGTTGCCCCGCAGCAGCTCGTCGCTGTAGCCGCTGCTGCCGCGGACGTTGGGCGACAGCTGTGCGAAACCCAGTCCGGCGTAGAGGTGGGGCCTGGTGACGAAAGAGTTGGTGAAGACGCCGGCCGGGCCTCCGTGAATATGGAGCAGCAGGGGTATCCTGGAGCCCTCTTGATAATCCTCCGGAAGATGCAGAATGCCCTCGATCTCCAAGCCGTCGGTGCTGTTCCATCGAATCACGCGCCCGCTCGCCAGTTTGAGATCTTTCTCGATCCAGGGATTGGCCTCGGTGAGCCTTTGGGGATCGGCGCCATCGGCGTGACCCACCCACAAATCGGGCGGGGTGTCGAAGTCCGAAAAGCTGTAGACGTAACGACTGCGATCGCGCGAAAAGGAGGAGACGCCGAGCGAACCGGTGAAATCGGTCAATTGTTTGACTTCGCCGCTGTCAACGTCGAGATGGTAAAGGTTGGTGTCGGTCTTCTCCAGCCCGTTGAAGAGAATGGAGTTGCGGTCGCGGCTCCAGGTGACACCCCGGATGTTGCCCTCGAACTCGCCGGAAACCATCCGGTGGCGGCCGCTTTCGGGATCGATCAGCCAGATTTTGGAGTTTCGCAATTCCCAGGTCTTGTCATCGGGCGCCATGTAGGCGATGAGCTTTCCGTCGGGCGCCCATTCGACTCCGTTTTCCGGGGCCTGGTTCTCGGTCAGGCGGCGAATCTCCTTGCTCTCCACGTCCAAGAGGTGGATCTCCGCCAGGTTTCGCTGATTGCGGCGGTTCTCGGTCCGGGAAGTGAAAGCCACCCGGGAGCCGTCCGGCGAGACATCGAAGTCGGAGATGATCCGATCGTCTTCGACCAGGGGCGTTTCCTTTCGCTCCTTCAAGTCGATCACCCAAAGGTGCCGCCACTGCCCCTGGGTCTGCCCGCTGGGTCCCTCGTCGACGAAGATGGCGTCGTAACCGTCTTTGCGTTCCTTCTCTTCTTCCTTCGAGCGGGCCTT
>JBFGHF010000742.1:0-1777 GCA_041578355.1 Acidobacteriota bacterium | reverse complement strand
GATCTGGCCCGTCACCACGAAGTCGATGTCGCCGTCGCGCAGACTGACATCGCGAGCCAGCTTGGCGGTGAGGGGTTCGTCCACCGGTTTGCGCATGAGCCGCAGCGAGTCCTCAACCCGCGATCGCGAAACCACCTGCAGCCGTCCGGAGTCATTGAGGCGATTTTCCACCACAACCTCCAGCGTGCCGTCGAGGAGTTCGTCACCCGTATGATTCTCGAGGCGAGCGATCAGCACTGAGGGGTGTTCGGCGCGTGCATCCGGCGATGGGATCGAATCGGTCCCACCGAACCACCCGCTGAGGAGAAACAGCAAAGCGATACCGACTGCAATTCCAATCCCCAGCAGCTGGCGCCTCGCCCAGGATCCCGTTAGGTCGGGTTCTGTTGGCAACGTCTCTACCGTCGTATCCAAGCGGTAGCCCTGCCGCGCAACGGTGACGATCAGCTTCGGCTGGGCTGGATCTTCTTCGAGAATCTGACGGAGTTCGTAAATGCACTTCCAGAGGGTGTTGTCGGTGACAAACGTCTCTTCCCACACGGCCGCAAAAATGTCTTCTTTGGAGACCGTTTGTCCGGCGTGAGCAGCCAGGAAGACGAGGAGGTTCATCATCCGGGGTTCTAGCGAGTGGAGATCGCCCCTGCGGTGAACCCGGTTGGCTTTTGGTTCGACCCTCCACTCCCCGATTCGGAACCCCTGCAGCAGGCGGTTCGCAGTCATGGGGAAGCCTCCTTACTGTCAATCCTAAGGGAATCCTAAGTCGAAACAAAGTGTTTTCCCTTGAGCCTTGGAGTACAACGGCGTCCAGGCACTCCGAGTTAGCGGCTCTAGGTAAGCGAAGGCATCGAAAACGATAGGGAGACTCTTTGCCGACTCCGGTGTGGGGTGGCGAATCGGCAAAGGAGCGCCGGGAGGTACGAAATGAAAACAAGGAAGGTTGGGATTTTTACGCTGGTCGTTGCTGTACTGTTCCCAAACTCCGGCTGGGCCGGGAAAACCCAGAAATACCCAGTCGAGATCGTATTTCGAGACGCGAGCGATGACGGCATCCAAAGCGACGGACTGGGCGCTTACGTGGACGGGGTTGACGGCGTCCGGGCACAGATCATCGACGATCGGGGGCGGCTCGACTTCTCCGCCTGCAGGGCCAGCCGAAAGGACAATGTGGCCTGTCCCGGCCTGCGACGGATTTTCTTCGATTTCTCCAATCCCGCCACCGATGCGTTGGGAGCGGCGGCCGACCCGGGACCGACCAGCCTCGGGCTTCCCTTTGTTTCCGGCCTGGCCGACTCTGGTATGGCGGTCAATCTGGTCGACGTCAACGAAGAGTACCTTGCCGACGGCTTATTGGGGATGAGCGAGGTCGGGGAGCGGCGCCTGGCTCGATCAAAATCCAACTTCAAAGATTCGAACGGCGTCTTGTTCACGGTTCGTTTCCGGCCGGGAAATGAGCCGGACAGCAACTGGGTCCTGGTCACCTATCTGGGCGGTCAGGTGCCCTGCGACGACTCGACGCCTTGCGCTTCCTGGATCATCGAAGCCTGGACCGGAACTTTCACCGACCCGATGGACATGTGCTGTCCGACCCACGAGCTGTACGACATCGGCACGCTTGTCAGCGACAACACCAACGACGAAGGCGACTACCACCTGCCCTTCCTGATGACGGTCACGGTATTGCCCGAATCCGAAGACGGAGGTGGTCCGGGCGGCGGAAAGGGGGGCGGAAAAGGAAAAAGGAACTGACCCTGGACGGCAGCGCAGCACCGCACAGCAG
>JBFGHF010000741.1:0-1783 GCA_041578355.1 Acidobacteriota bacterium | reverse complement strand
GCCAGGCTCTCCGGCGGCGGATCCGCCTATGTTCCCGATGGTCGCGGGCGCTGAACAAGACTTCGAGGTCGATGAGGGCGCAACTGGCCGCCTCGCCCGACTTGATGATCGGCGCCAAACGCTCCCGGACGAGATCGGCGCGCATCCGCGCCAGAGCGCTCTTGTCGATCAGGTAGCGGGGCTTCAACTTCTCCAAGCCTTTTCCATGACTTCGGGACGGTCGAGGTCCATGCCCTGCATCGAGGACAGTGCGAGCACCTCCTCGCGCCGGGCTTGCGCGCGAATCACCTCGCGGAATGCCTCATCGATAGTTGCCTTGATCGTCCGCGTGGCCAGGATTTCCCGGACGGTCTCGAGCAGTTCCTCATTGATCTCAACACTCGTCTTGCGCGTCTTCATTGCATCTCTGTTGTTTTTTCAAGATATCACAATGACTTCAAAAACGATATCAACTGCCATGACATTCGGGTAGACTCCTTTTGCAACGCTCATCTCCCGTGAGGTGCCGGGAGAAAGCACCCAGGAAGCGGTCAACCCGGGCCGACCCGGCAAGCTTCAGCCTTCTTGAGTAAGCGTGTTGCACTCCGCTACCCGGGGCAGAGCCGTGCTATGCTGGACGCACGGCGAGGCTGCCCGATGGTGGATTGAAAACCTGGCCGGGTCGGGGGCGTTGAGCGTCGGTTCTTCCTTGGGTGGCACTTGATTCTTTCTCTTCCGACCGCCTCATGGCATTCCGACCACTCTCGGGTTACGGAGTCACCCATGTGGGAATCGACCGGTCGCCTCCGCCAGAGGAGGTTGAGGTGGTCTCGAAGACGAAACGGGTTGCGTTCTGCCTCGTTACTGTGGCGTTCTCGGTCCTTTTTCTTCCGGCTCAACCCGCGCCCCTGACCCAGGCGCCGCTTTGCCGGCCGTTTCCGGGAACGGTGCTTCTCGACGCGGAATCGCTCGACGGATGGTCTCTCGAATTCGACGGCTGCGGCATGGACGCTCCCGAGATGAGTCTGGTCGAGGGCTTCTTGGGGCAGTCGATTCGGCTCGATTACGACTTCCGCAAACCCCAAGGCGATCCCTCTTACTGTGACTGGGCCCAGCTTCGCTACGATTTCCCCGAGCCTCGTGATTTTTCTCAGTGGGACATCTTGCGCTTTCGTTATCGCGGCGGGGGAGCAAAGAATCATCTGCAGGTCTGGCTGCACGACGCCGATGACGACCGGGTCGGCATTCAAATCGACCGCGTGACCGATTTGGGGGCCTGGACTTATTACACGCTGCCCTACACCGTGCCCTCGCGGGGAATCGGGGCCGGCATTCTCCGGCAACCCTTCGGATGGCCCTTCGGCGACGGCGACTTCGATGTCACCCGAGTCAAGAAGCTCTTCTTCGCGGTGTCGAGAAACAGCACAGCGAGCCAACCTGAACAAGTCAGGTCGGGGAGCCTCAGCATCGATCAGATCGAACTGGTGGATCGGGTGGGCCAAGTCGACTCCGCGCCGTCGGAGGAAGCTGTTGGGGATCCGGACAAGGCCGCGAAAGCAGCCGCCTGGATCGCCGGTCAGCAGCAGGATTCCGGTCTTGTCCATTCCTGGAGGGAAGAGAATGCGGCCAACGGGCTCATTCCACAGGCTCACGTATACGACCAAGCGCTGGCGCTGATCGTTTTCATGCGCAGTGGCCGTCTGGAGGAAACCAGGGAACTGGCCGAGCGGCTGCTGGCGCTGCAGAACCCAGACGGCTCCTGGTTCAAGTGGTACCGGGCCGACGACCCCGAGAACTTCGAGGG
>JBFGHF010000740.1:0-1786 GCA_041578355.1 Acidobacteriota bacterium | reverse complement strand
TCGCGAGCCGTCAAACCGCTCATCACCTCGGCGATCCGGTTGGCGTGGACGGGAAGCAACCGCCGCAGGGCGGCGCGCCCGCGGCCCGTCAGGTGAACGACGCGGCGCCGACGGTCTGCCGCGTCGGGGCGGCGCTGAACGTAACCCTCCCGCTCCAGATTGTCGATCACCATGGTGAGATTGCTGGGGCTGGTCAACAGCTTGGCGGTCAGCTCGGTTTGATCGAGGGCGCCCAGATGAAACAACGCCTCCATCACGCCGAACTGGTTCTCGGTGAATCCTGCCTCTTCCCGTCGTCGGCCGGCCTTCACCGAAGCCCAATAAGCGCAACGCAAGAGTTTGATGAAAGCCGACAGCGCCCGCCGCTGACGGGGGCTCCCCTGGTAATGCGTCCCACCTGAAGGACTTGGGTCTGGAACTCCCTTGCGGGCGGCGGTCGAGCGACTTGTTTGTGGCATTTTGCTTCCCCCGGAAGATCGGGGCGGCTGCCTGCCGGGAGGCCGCCGACAGATCTGGACGAACCCTAATTCTTTTCACATCGAATCCTTCGACATCGAAATATTTACTCCGGCGATCTCGGTCTGTCAAGTTCGGCGGCGAACCGAGGCTCGGGGCCGCAGGCGGCGCAGAGCTGTGACATCCTCGCAGGTGACTGGGAATGCCGAATCCTCAAGCTGTTGGCGGTCTGGGGGGTGACTCAGGGGGCAAGGCTTCTTTGTGCCAGAGTTCTCAGGTCGCGGATGCCGAGTGCCTCGGGGCCGACATAGGCGCTGTCAGGTCGGTCGGATTCGAGCGGACGTAGATTGCGATGTTCCGGAGCCCACCTCAACCGAGAGGAGGGCTCCAGGGCTGAGGGTTGTCAGCTTATTGGGTCAATGGGTTTTTGACCACACCGAGCTGCGTCAGCAAGCCCAGTGAGTCCCAATGAGACCAGCTTTCACTGATCTTTTCGTTTGTGATGCGGAAGAGCACGAGGCCCGTGAGATTGACCCGTTTTCCGGTGGCACGAATGCCGAACAGGTCACCCTTCTGCGTGCCGCGTGTAGTGAAGCGGGCCACGATCCGATCCCCTTCCCCAACCAGATCTTCGGTTTTCACCGTAAGATCCGGAAAGGCGGTGCGATAGGTCTTGACGATCCGCTTGTAGGCTTCCGGGCCACGTTCCATCTCGGGAAACGACGGATCGTGGTCGATGAAGTTGCTGGTAAGTATTTGATTGGCTACGTCCAGCTTTCCTTCACCCCACAATTCCCCAAGAAAACGACGGGCAATAGCCTTTTTTTTCTCTTCCATTACGGCTACTGGCATACACGCCTCCTTGAAGTTGTGACTTCAGGAAAGGACACCCGATTCGGCGACCGACCCCGGTCGATTCCTCGAGTGTTGAATAGGATTGAATTCTAGCTCCAGCGGCGGTGGGAACTTCAAGCGCGACAGGGCATTTTGGCAAAAATATCGGTCTTGACAAATCACTTTTTCTCAGAGTGACGAGAAATGGAACCGGACAGCCCGGTCGTCGTAAGAAGTGGCAGCATGCGCCTGCTCACTCTGCTCTTCTCCATGCTCATGATCGGTTTCCTTTTTCATGGCGCGCCGAGCGCCTTGGAGGACTGGCCGGGATTCCTGGGTCCCCGCCGCGACGGGAGTTCGCGCGAAGCGAACCTGATTGCAGGCTGGGCCGAGTCGGGCCTCAGAGAACGCTGGCGCCGACCGGTGGGAAACGGCTATTCGGGACTCGCGGTCAGCGGCGGTCTCGTCTTCACCATGGACAGCGACGGCCCATCGG
>JBFGHF010000739.1:0-1817 GCA_041578355.1 Acidobacteriota bacterium | reverse complement strand
CTCCGCAGCGCCGAGCCCGGGGAAGGCCTTGGCGATCTGCTGTTGAGACACGGCCACCATCGGCTGGAGCGTGGAGATATGACCTACGAAGTGGTTCGCCGGCTCTTCCGGGGGCTGGACAGCTTGCCCTCACCATCCAGATTGATCGATCTGGGTTGCGGGTACGGGCGGATCGGCTTCTACGGGGCGCTGCTCGCCAACCTCCCCTACTGGGGGATCGAGATCATTCCGGAACGACTGACGGAAGCCCGCAGGGTGAAGGCGCACCTCGGGCTGGAAGGCGTGGAGTTCGCACGCGGCGATGCGCTGACCTGCCAATGGCCGGAGGGAGACTGTTTCGCGATCATGAATTCGTTCTTTCCCTCGCAACTGCCTGCGCTGGCCGAGCGGCTGAAAAAGCTCTCCCGTCAGCGGCCTCTCGTCATCGCCTCGATTTCGACCTCGAACCATTTCTTCGAGACTCAAGCGTGGCTCCGAGAGATACGGCTTGGCGGCGGGTCCCCGGGACCGTCCAGGGTCCGCTTCTTCACCTCGAATGACTCTGAATCTGTTTCCCGATTCTCGGAGAGTCAGTCAGGACTTTCGCCCACGGCGAGCATGGGCTAAGCTGGCTGGACAGGGTTGTCCCGATTTTCTTGCCAGGTGGAGTTGGATGATGTCAGCTCGTCGCGAACCGCACCCGTTGTTCACTGCTTCCACGATCTCTCCAGAGCACTGGGGACGCCGATCGTTGCCGCGCGCCAGGACGCTCAAACGGTGGTCGGCTCTCACTCTGCTGCTGCTGGGCTTGCTTTGCTCGGGATGCGCCCGAAAAAGGGCCGCCGCAGCGGTTCCGGCCGCTCCGCCCGCGGAAACGCCGAGCCCGGCCTGGGATAGCATCGCTTCGCCTACGCGCGAGGCCTATCTGAGGGCTCTCCAAGCCGCGCAAATCCGGACGCCGAAAGCAATTTCAACCGAACTGCTGCCGCTCCTGTCGTCCACGGACGGCTTGGTCTGGAACGAGCAGGGGAGAGTCCTGATGGTCACTTGGACGCGTGCCGAATACTATCTGGAAAAAGACACTGCCGGCGGGCAAAGTCGGCAGAAGTACCGGGCCGGCAAGAGTTTTCCGCTCCACGGCGACACTTGGTTCACGGCGGCCCCTTTTCTGCAAGACTGGTGCGGCAGGCTGGGACTCGCCGGGGACCATCTGACCCTGCGCCTGCAACAAAGGCTGGGACTGCCCCCCGACGATGACAAGGACGCTTTTCTTCACGTCTGGGTCGACCCCGGCCAGATCTTCCGGCCCTGCCCCGATCCCGAGATCAGCGACCGGGAATGCCAACTCGAAATCGCCGTGGTGGATCGCAACGACGATGTCCCCTGGGATTGCCGGAGCGACCGCAAGCAGCTATCCGGAGCCTTCGTCGAGGTCAAGCAAGGTCACCTCGATTGGATGTGCAACAACTGGAAATCCAGTTACGGCAATCCCGACCCTTCGGCCAACTACCCCTGGACCGCCCTCGGCTACACTTTCGATTGGGGGAACCCGGACGATCCCCGCGGCCCCAGCGAGTTCGTGGTTACGGGCAAGTCCGAAGTGGTTTTCGAAAAGATTTTGAGCACCGCCGAGTTCTGCAGAGCGCCGTGAGGATGAGGCCATTGGCGCCCATTTGTTTCCGCCCGTTACAATGAGCTGGCCTGGGGAGGTGGGGATCATGAAGCAAGCGGCAGGATCGGCGGGGTTTTGGCGAGTGTTTGCCTTTTCAACGTTGCTGCTGATTCTCTGCGGCAACACAGTGGCTCACGTCGAACGTGCCGCCGACGAGATGGCGGGT
>JBFGHF010000738.1:0-1828 GCA_041578355.1 Acidobacteriota bacterium | reverse complement strand
TTTTTTGTAAAGAGATTGACGACGAAGGACTGAGGGACTCCCGGAGCCGGGAGCCCGGAGCCGAAAGCTACCCCCTTACCCTCAGAACTCGTCGGTGATATGAGCCTCGATAATGGAGTCCGCCACTTTCTCGGCCTCGACTCGGTATTGCCCCGAGTTGACCAATCGCTCGATCCGATCGATTCGCTCCTGGCGGGCCTGTTCGGTTTCCTGGGTCCGTCCCGAAAGCTCGACCCCCGCGCTGGATAGGTCCACCCGGTCGCGGACCGCGAATCGCTCATCCGTGCGGACTTGACTCTGATCGCTGTTCCGCTGGGAATCTTCTACGCCTGTATTGAGTGCAGCCGGGTTCAACCCGTCAATCTTCATATTCAGTCACCTCGTTCCAGTTTTCGTAATCTCCTCATCGGCGCCAGGTGTGGATCACTTTAGGAAATAGAGCCAATTTTCTCCGTGCCGACTCAACACTCTTGTCCTTGTGCTTCCTTCTCTCGATCGTCGGCAGCAGCAGAGAACTTTAGTGGCAGTGATCGATTCACCACGGAGGATCACGCCACCACCGGGCGAGCGGCAGACCAGATTCAAAGCGGCTTGCGGCGCCTCGTCGTTTCCGACAAGAAGGAAGTCTTGCGACACCCCGACCCGGTCGCCGCCGGCGCGGCTCCATCTTCGACAGCCAGGCACGATTTGACATCGACCGGGCGGTAACCGGACAATAGGCAACTTTCCAACCGGAGACCAATCCGAAATGTTTCTGAAAATCCTGACGCATCCCGTCTTCATCAATCTGAATTTTCACATGCCCATGGCCCTCGACCTCTCTCATCCGCTGATCATGCTCAAAGGAGAGAACGGGTCGGGCAAATCGACCTTGCTGCACTCCATCTATTACGCCCTCAAGGGCGAGCAGGTCGACAGCTACGTCTATCGATGGGATCCTGAGCAGAAACCGCAAGAGTCGGTGTTTCTGTTCGATGCCGAACAGCACAACCCTCGCAAGCAAACGGAATTCTTCGAGGGCAGGCCCGAGCTGCGGGAGTTCCTGGAGATGGCCAGCCACGGACAGATCATGCTGGCGCTCTTCCGCGAGTCGTTCCCCAGCCTCCCAGAGGGGACCACGCTTCTGCTCGACGAACCCGAGATGGCGCTCTCCCAATCGAATCAACGGCGCGTGCTCAAGATGCTGATGGAATTGGTCGACCAGAAGAACTTCCGCATTGTGGCGGCGACCCATTCCCCGGTCCTGCTCGACTCGGAGCATACCTACGTGATCGATCTCGACCAGGCAATCAACCGCAACGTGATTCCCACCGACCAAGGGGCTCCCGGCGCCAGTACGATTCACTGAAGGAGACGCGAAGGAAGTCGCGAGTGGGAACGCTGCGCGCCTCGGCGGCTCCGCGTCCTCGGCGGCGGGAGTTTCTTAGCGCCGCATCCGCCAACGAATCCCGGCCTGAACCAGCCTCGGGTCCCCCAGCCGCTCGATCGGGGTACGTCCCACCGCGTACTCGTGATCGAGCAGGTTCTGGGCGCTCAGGAAAACCTCCAGTTCATCGGACAGAGGACGGCTGAGCCCCACGTCGAACACCACGTAGCTGGCCAGATTGAGTTGGTTGAGGTCGTCCTCGAACTGTGCCGAATTCCAGCGGGCGTCGGCGTAAATCCGAACCGGGGCGCCGAAGTAGGAAAGTCCCAGGGTCGCCTGATGGTCGGGAACCTGAGGTATCCGCAGTCCGGTCTGAGCCAACCGGGTGTCTGTGAACAGATAGGCGCCCTGGACTTGCCAAGCGCCGGTTTGACGAATCACCTCCAACTCGAGCCCCCGGAT
>JBFGHF010000737.1:0-1829 GCA_041578355.1 Acidobacteriota bacterium | reverse complement strand
TTTGGCAGATCTGCGACGGTAGCGGCAGAACCCGGACCGCAGCCTTCCAGCAATCCTCAGCTGCGAGAGCGGCTGGAAACGTGCGCAGGGCAGCCTGCAAGGCCGCCAGATCGGGAGGTGAAGATGCGGATAGTGAGACTGGCTTGGACCATCACCCTGCTGCTGGCTTTCTTTCCAATTTGTCGGGCTGACGGATTTGATGGCGTTTGGCGCTCATTGGGATACGGTCAAGTCCTCCACATCTCGGGTGAATCGGTAACCGTCTACCAGCAGGTGGCGGGCCGGGTTCTGGAATCGCGCGTCGAAAAGGCCCGGCGCGAAGGCACGCGGCTCCACTTCGAGATCGTCCCCTGGGACTATCGGTCCGTCTTCATCCTCACCCTGGCGGGAGACATGCTGGCCCTATCCGAGCTCGATGCGGGCCGTGAAATTTTTTTTCAGCGCCTCGCGGGTCTTCCTCCCCTCGCCTCTCGAACGGTCGAGCCACGACAGAACCTCGACTACCTTCTTGGCCTCTTCGATGGGCTCTACCCCGCCTTTGAGGACCGAAACGTGGATTGGCGCGCGGTCACCCGCCGTGTACGCGCCAAGCTCGAAAGCACGCTTGACGAAGAAGGGCTTTTCGCTCTTTGCCGCGAAGCACTCGAAAACATCGGGCGCGACGGTCACGTCGGGATCACCGGACCTGCAGGCGAACGCTACTCGCCGGCCCGGGCCCTGGCCGATCCCATGATTCAAGGACCAAACAGAAAACGCCAAATCGACCTCGTTCGCAGCGGGTATCTGCAGGGGCCTGTCAAAGAGACGGCCAACGGCAAGATCCTATTCGGCAGACTGCCGGGGGGTGTCGGCTACATCAACGTGCTGGCGGTCGAGGGGATGGCCGAGCAACCATCGATCGAAGCCAACCGCGCCGCTGTCTCGGCGGCCCTCGACGAGTTGTACCAGGAGTTTCGAGAAGCGCCCGGCCTGATCGCTGGGAAGGACTCGCGATCCGGGTTTGCCTGAGGGACGGACAGTTGGAGCCGGGCCTGTGGTTTGCGTCTCTCCTGGCTGGGGTGGGTGGTCGGCTAGCCCTTTCCGGGCGATACCTCAAAGTATTCGCGAGACCGTGCACTTAGGAACCCGGTCCGGCCCCTTTTTGCGGCCCGATCAAACTGCCACGGGTTTGGCGGTCATATTCAAGATGTGGAGGGCGTCGTAGAGCTGGGCCCAGCGTTGTTCGAGGCTCCCGGTATAGCCGACGGAGAGGCGCACCAGGCCGGGGGAGATCTCCGCTTGCTTCTGCTCCTCCTCGGTCAGTTCGCTGGAGGTCGAGGTGGCCGAGCATGACATCAGCGAATCGAAGTAACCGAGGCTGACGGCGATGAAGCCGAAGTTGTCCTTGTTCTGCAGAATCTCCATGAACTCGTAGGCCCTTCGGGTGTCCTGCAGATCGATTCCCAGCAGTCCTCCGAAGCCGTATCGAGGGTGGGCCAGCCTGCGCAGCAGTTGGTGATGCGGGTGGGAGGCGAGTCCGGGATAGACGACATCCACGCCGAGTTTCTCCAACCTTTGGGCGAACAGCAGGGCCCGGCGGCCGTGCTCGGCCATCCGCAGTCCCAAACTGGGCAGTCGGAGGCTCAACTTGAAGGCCACGCCGGGATCCAAGGTCGGGCCCAGCAGCATCAGCGAGCCGGTGTGAAGATCCATCAACGTCGAGATGAACTCTCTGGCGCCGCAAACGGCGCCTCCGATGATGTCCGACGCGCCGCTGATGTATTTGGTGAGGCTGTGGATCACGATGTCGGCTCCCCATTGCAACGGGGAAATGATCAGCGGAGTAAAGG
>JBFGHF010000736.1:0-1854 GCA_041578355.1 Acidobacteriota bacterium | reverse complement strand
GACATGGGGTGTCATCCCGCCGAGTCAGTGGACGGAAAGCGCTCGGGGACTCACTACATCTCTTTCTACTGCGACGACCTCCACAAGACGGTGGGTGAGCTTCGGGGACGAGGGGTGGAATTCATCGACGACATCACCGACGCGGGCTACGGACTGGTGACCCACTTCAAGATGCCCGGAGACGTTCGGGTTCAGCTTTACCAGCCCCACTACGGCAAATAGCTTGGAGTTGGAACACTTCACCGAAGACGGGATGCAGGTCGGCTTGGAGGCCGCGCTCGAGCCTGGAGACCGCGGCATCCAAAGCCATCTCACCGGGCCAGTGAGGCGCAGGCCAGGACAGCGTCAGCTTGTTGAGCCCGCAGCGCAACCGGCCCGGCCCGATTCTGAACCTATGCCGACCCCAGGACGGACCCACCGACAGCGAACCCAGGGGCTGGCCGTTCACCCTCACGCCGACTCTCCCCTGCCGCCGCTCCTCGAGGCCGTCGATGCCTGGCAGTCGGGCGCAGAGCGCGAGTTCGATGGCCGCCTTGTCCTCGCTCACAAGGCAAAAGCTGGTGCTCGGCCAAGGGGAGCGGAGGGTCGCCCGTCCGGGCAGAGCGCCCGGCGCCATGGCCTCCGGGTAAAAGCGCTCCAACGGTTCCCAGAGATAAAAGGGCGGGTGAAGAAGCTCCCTGGCTCGATCCGAGACAGCGTGTCGATCGAGAAGCGCCTGCAGCGCCCGGGTGTGCAACTCGCTGGATTGGGCCCTCAGAACGTTGAGTAGGCTCGCGGTCATGTCGGCGTCGATGAAGTCGTACCGCCAACCGTGCTGTGGAGTCAATTTGCATGCCGACTCGAGATTGTGGCGCTGTGCCGCGTTCAGGGTCTCCGGTAGAAGAGTCGACCGGACGCGCACGATGTCGAGCATTGCCTGAGCCGCCTCTGCCGATGAGTCGAGGGCCTTCCCGCACCAGTATTCGAGAATCGGGCCCTTGGGACCCAGGGAGGCCAAACGATGAGCGCAATGGACGGCGGCGCCCAGTTTGGCGGCTGCGTCGGGGCCCGAGTCAACCTGCGGATCGGGCAGGTCCGAGACCACGTCCCGCCAAGGACGCGCTGCGTCCTCCAGAATGCCCGTCACCTTGGCAGCCGCGGCACCCATTGCCACTTTCATGCCGGGTACTGTCAAATGACAGTAATCCAGAAAGAGCCGCCGATCGGGAAAGTCCCCGAAGTGCTCTGCAAAAACGGCAGGCAGATCCACCGTGTGAAATCCGAAATTGCTGGCGGCCTTCGCCAACAGCCCCTGCACCATCGGAGTCGCCTGCGGCGCTCCCAAGAAACCGAGGTTGGCGTACTGATTGGAGTCCACTTCGGCCCGGCAGGCGCTGCGGGCCTGGCTTTCTCGGCCTTGTCCCAGCAGCGCTCTGGCCAGGATCCTCCAAGAGGTGGGGCAGGTCGAGCCATCCCAATGGATCATCTGGCGCGCCTCCTGCTCGGCGCTCTTCCATTCACCGAGGGCGAGGCCCTTCACCGCCCGCCGCCTGGATTGATGCCAGCTCCGGGTGCGGTCGCCCGGTAGCCAAACCACGGGTTGGCGATTCTCCCAATCGGCCAGATTGACCTCTGGAATCATCAAAACAACCGAAATACCCTTCGAGCGCGCCAACACGTTGAGTTGGGCGAGGGCCGCGCCCGCACGTCGCAAGAGCATTCGGGCCGCTCGTTCGATCGGGCCCAGAACACCGCCTTCTCTCAAAGCGGCCGCATACTCGAGACGATCTTCCACGGATCGCGCATAGGGCGAGAACTCGGGAGTTTCCAGCAGAGTCCAGTTGTTCCCCGCAAAGACCAGGATGACGTCGGGAT
>JBFGHF010000735.1:0-1855 GCA_041578355.1 Acidobacteriota bacterium | reverse complement strand
GCCTTCCAGCGGAGGCTCGATCCCGTTGGCCTTCATCAGATCGTCGAAGGAGGGAATCGTACCCCACCTCCCCGAATTGAGCCGGATCACCGGGATGCCGAGCTGATGAGCCAAGTCGAGACAATGCTTGGTGTGCTCGACTGCGGCTTGCCGTTTGGCGGGATCGGGGTCGACGAAATCCTGGTGGATGGAGAGCATGACCAAGGCGAGTCCCTCGAGGAAAGCGGCGCGCTTGAGCCGATTCATGTACTCGGTCGATTCGTTCTCCATCTGACGGTGGAGGATTTCGACACCGTCGAAACCCAACTCCGCCGCGTGGGCGATAACCTTTTCCATGGGGAATTTCTCGCCCCGAAAATGCCAATAGGAGTAACTGGAGACCGCCAGCGGAATTCTCTTCTTCTCGTGGTCGGCGGCCGTCAAGGGGCTGAGCGAACCGGCCGCAACGAGTCCGGCGCTACCCAGTGTGGACGATTGCAGGAACTTTCTACGCGAAACGGTCATGATTCCTCCTGGTTTCGATTATCGATCAGAAGCGCTCATTCTATCCGGCCGGAGCCTGGCGTGTCGAAAGGCGCCCGGCCACTTGGTTCCTTGGGCAATGTTCGATAGGGCCAATGAACCAAGTCTTTTTTCGCCCACTCGGTTCATTTGCGATGTTCGATATTGGCTCGCCGAGAAATGGCGCGGTTGCCAGGTTCTTTGTTGCCCCCGTCCGAGAGGGTTGGCTATGATGGGGTCTTCAATCAACAACATTGATTCGAGGTTTTCAATGTCCAGGCAATTCGAGAGACGCAGTTTCATGAGAATCACAGCAGGCGGATTGGCGGCAGCTGCCGCGGCCGGAACTTCCCGTGGTCATTCGGCGCCGGCGCAAGAGGGACCCCGATTTCTCAAGGCGCTCAAGTTCGGGATGGTCCGGGAAGAAGGACTTTCCATCAAGCAGAAATTCCAGCTCATCAAAGACCTGGGGTTCGACGGGGTCGAAATGGACAGTCCCAACGACTTCAGCACGGCGGAGGTTCTCGAGGCGCGGGACGCCACGGGACTCCCCGTCCCGGGTCTGGTGGACTCGGTGCACTGGCGCAAGACCCTCTCCGATCCCGACGCCGCGGTGCGGGCCGAGGGAGTCGCCGGTCTGGAGACCGCCTTGCGGGACGCCAGGGCGTACGGCTCGACGACGGTGCTTCTGGTCCCGGCCGTGGTCAACAAGGGAGTCTCTTACGAGAGCGCCTACCATCGATCCCAGGCCGAGATACGCAAGGTCCTGCCGTTGGCGGCGGAGCTAGGGGTCAAGATCGCACTGGAAAACGTTTGGAACATGTTTCTCCTCAGTCCCCTGGAGTTCGCCCGCTACATCGACGAGTTCGAGAGCCCCTGGATCGGCGCCCATTTCGATGTCGGAAACATCGTGAACTACGGCTGGCCGGAGCACTGGATCCACACTCTCGGACACCGCATCATCAAGCTCGATATCAAGGAGTACAGCCGCACATTGCGCGACGAACAGGGACCTCGCGCGGGATTCCGAGTCAAGCTCGGAGAGGGAGACTGCGACTGGCCTGCGGTGCGGCAAGCCCTGGCCGACATAGGCTATCGGGGCTGGGCGGCGGCCGAAGTCCAAGGCGGCGATCGAGAGCGAATCAGGGAAATCTCCGAGAGGATGGACATGGTGCTGGGTTTGGCGGGCTGATCTCGCCCTGAGAACGCAGCACCATCGCCCGTCTGAGGGTGGCCTGCCTTCGTTCTGACGGGCGTGTTGCCCGAATCGGTCCCTTTAGACGGAGAGCTTGAATGACAGTCGATGCGATGCGAGGAGCCCCGGAGGGGCGGTGTGAAAATAGCCCAGGGCCTT
>JBFGHF010000734.1:0-1862 GCA_041578355.1 Acidobacteriota bacterium | reverse complement strand
CTGCTGCGCGACCTCGGCCTGCTGGTGCGAGTCGATCGATGGTTGGTTCCCGCTTCAGTGGTCTTTCCGGGGACTGTCAGCCTCACTTATTTCGTGCGCCGCTCCGAGTTCGACCCTCTCTGGTCGGAAGCGGGGGAGGAACTGGACGGCTTCCTCCAGAAGGCGGCGGACTTCTGGAAGCGGCGAGAGAGCATTGCCGAGATTCGCCAAGATCCGAGCGAACTGGAAGCACTGCTTTCCGAGGTCCGGACTTTGGTCTCGGAGCAACGTTTCGGAGAGGCGAGGGAGATTCTCGAAGCCTCCTTGGGCCCGGACGGAGCAGGGCCGCCCTCCGTGTTCGAGTATCTGGCCAAAATTGCCGTTTTGGAACGAGACCTGTTCGGGGCGATCGGTTTCCAACTCAAGACTCTGCAGCTTCAACCCGAGAGCCCGGCTTATCGCCGCAACCTACTCTTTCTGCTGACCGTCCCCTTCGCCCAGTTTCCGTCTCCTCCAACGGAGTAGACCGGCGATTCCTCTCGAATCGTTCGGTTGCGGCGACGGCTTCGATTATCGCGGCAATCTCCACACGTCCCACAAAGGCGACGTACAGCGGAGCGAACCTGCGACCTGCGGTCGGGGCGGAACCTTCGGCGGTGAGCTTTCGTATCCTCTTGTCAATGAAACCCAAAAGCTCTTTGCTACGACCCTTTTTGTTCCTTCTGGCGGCGTTGCCCTTGGCCGCCCAGACCGTGGCCCCGGCTCGTTCCAGCCAGGTGCTGGAACGGCGGATCGAGTCCGCTTCCTTGAAGGGAAACCTGCTGGGCGACCAGCCCGGCAAGAGACTGCTGGTCTATCTGCCTCCTGGATACGAAGCGGAGGCGGAACGCCGCTACCCGGTTCTCTACGTGCTTCACGGGATCTTCGACCAGCCCGACGTCTGGGTGGAGTTCTTCGCTGTGCCGGGGATCCTCGATCGCCTGATCGAAAAAGAGATTTTGCCCCCGCTGATCGCCGTTTTTCCCGAAGGGTTCAACAAGTTGGGCGGAGGCTTCTACCGAAACTCCCCCGTCAGCGGCAATTGGAGCGACCTGATCGCTTCGGAATTGCCGGAGTACATCGATTCCCGGTTCCGCACCGAGCCGCGAGCCGAAAGCCGCGCCCTGATCGGCCATTCGATGGGCGGTTACGGCGCCATCCATATGGCCATGACGCGGCCCGAGGTCTTCTCGATCGCCTACGCCATGAGTCCCTGTTGCCTCACCCCGATCGAGGACGCCGGACAGGGCAACCCGGTCTGGCGCAGGGTGGAGAGTCTGACCGGGTGGGCCGAAGTCGAGAAGGGGGTTCAGGAGCGGGACTTCTATCTGGTGGCGGCGCTGGGGATCCTGACGGCCTTCTTTCCCAACCCCGAGCGGCCGCCCTTTTACGTCGACCTTCCCTACCAAACGGTGCGTGGTGAAATCATTCCTCGCGAAGAGAACTACCGGCGCTTCCTGCGCCAATTCCCGCTTCACCATTTGGAGGAGGCGCAGAAATCGCTGCTCTCGATCAAAGCCCTGGGCATGGACTACGGCATCGGAGACCAGTTCGCCCACATTCCCACGGGGACTCGCCTTTTCTCGCAACGCCTCTCCGAGCTACGCATCCCCCACACCTTGGAGGTCTACGACGGCGACCACCGCCAGCAACTCGCCCGGCGGCTGGAGACGGCCGTGCTGCCCTGGGTGGGCCGGTATTTGACGAAATGACAGCCCTTTACGCGGTGTCACAGCTTTAGAATTCAGCGAGCCCCAGGGGTCACAGCTTTAGGATTTAGCCACTTTCAGCAAGAAACGTTGAGTCACGGCTGCAAGGGTCGCGCCCCAGGGGGCCTGGTCGAG
>JBFGHF010000733.1:0-1891 GCA_041578355.1 Acidobacteriota bacterium | reverse complement strand
CTGGTGCAGTCCGTCGATGTTCTGCGTGACCAGCGTTTCCAGATAACCGAGTTTCTCCAACTGCACCAGCGCCCGATGACCTGCATTGGGACGAGCGTCGCGAAATCCCTTCCAACCGGAAGCCTTGTACCGCCAATGTCGCACCCGCGCCTCGTGATCGGCGACGAATTCCTGATAGTAGACCGGACGCCATTTCTTCCAAATCCCGTCAGGCCCCCGAAAGTCGGGAATGCCCGAATCGGTTGAGATTCCGGCCCCCGTGAAGACGAGCAGGTTGCCGGACGCTCGAATCTGCTCGGCCAGCCGGCGGACCTGCGCTTGGTTCGACATTGTTTTCTGCTCCTCGACCCGTCAAGGCGCCAGGCAATCTGCCTGCGCTTCGGAGAACCAACGCAGCCTGCAACGCAGCGGGGACGTTACGCGAACACCAATCGGGGATGCACCGATCCGCCGCGGATCTCGCCGATCCCCAGCATTCGGTCATTCCCGAAAACCCGAGTCAAGTCTACCGCGGCTTGAGGCGCCTGCACCGGGTTGCCATTGACGAAGAGGCGTGCCGCGTCCTCCCCCAGCTCGAGCCGCGGAAATCGGGGGAGCAGCTCGTCGAGCGGGTGGAGCTTCTCTTGCCAGCCTGCCAGGTCGTCGTCCAAAGAAACGGCCCTGGAAAGATCGAAATCTCCCGATCGCAAGCGCCTCAAACTCTCCAGGTGGGCGCCGCAGCCCATTTGTACGCCGATGTCGTGGGCCAAAGAACGGATGTAGGTCCCCGAGGAGCAATGCACTCGCACCACCCAGAGTTCGCTCTCTCTGGAGACCAGCTCGATGGAACGAATCGTGACTCGGCGCGCCGGCGGTTCGACTTCACCGCCCCGCCGGGCGATCTTGTAGAGTCGCTCCCCTTTGATCTTGATCGCCGAGTAGAGCGGGGGGATCTGATCGATTTCTCCGGTGAACTTTGCCAAAAGCTCCAGGCAGCGGGCCTGGCTCAGCGGCGGAACTTCGGCTTGGGAAGTGGTTTCCCCCTCGCGATCGTAGGTCTGGGTGGCGCGGCCCAGTCGGATGTGGGCCAGATACTCTTTGTCGTCCCCCTGATAGAAGCGCATCAGCCGAGTGGCATGACCCAGCAGGAGCGGCAGGACACCGGTTGCCAGTGGATCGAGAGTTCCAGTGTGGCCGACTTTGGTTTTGAGGAGTCGCCTCACCGTCTGGACTACGTCGTGCGATGTGGGACCTTCGGGCTTGTCGACGACCAGCACCCCGCTCAACCGAGCATTCATGAGGACGGGTCGTCCAAGAGAGCTTCCAATTCCAGGATGACCCGGCGCACCGCCTCGCCGTGGGAGGCTTCGATGGTCAGACCGGCCGCCTTGCTATGTCCGCCTCCGCCGAAACGGCGAGCCACGCCGCCGACGTCGTGGTGATTCTTGGACCGCAGGCTGACACGGTAGCGGTCCTTTCCGTCCTGGCGGAAAAAGGCCACCAGCGAGACCCCGTCGATCGACAGAGGATGGTTGACGATGCCTTCGGTTTCGCTGAGATCGGCTTCCACTCGCCGTGCCATCTCGTGAGTGGCGGTCACGTATGCGATTCGCCCCGAGGGATGGATGACCATCGTCTCCAAAACCTTCGACAGGAGCCGCACCTTGGAGAGCGGTTGCTGCATGTAAACCGTTCGGGCGACCTCCCCCGGGTCGGCGCCCCCCTCAACCAGTCGGCCGGCGATCCGGAAGGTCTCGGCCCGGGTGTTGGAGAACTGAAAAGAGCCGGTGTCGGTAAGGATGGCGACGTACAGATTACTGGAGATCTGAGGGGTCAGCGCCACGCCCATTCGCTCCACGAGCTGGAAGACCAATTCCCCCACAGCCGCCGCCTGGGGGTCGTTCCAGTTCAG
>JBFGHF010000732.1:0-1921 GCA_041578355.1 Acidobacteriota bacterium | reverse complement strand
TGCGGTAGGGTTCGACGCCGATGAATGAGTAGCGGCCGATCTTCTCGCCGCCTTCCACGGACTCCAGCAGAAAGGCCCGGTCGGCCCCGTCCGAAACACGCAAGAAGGCCGATACCGGCGTGAGCAGGTCGGCCAGAATCGCCTTGTGGAAGACGCCGCCGCTCTTTTTCACACCGGACGGGTCCGTCCTGGTCCCGGAGCGTCCCAAACGAGCCTCCTTCATTTCGCAAAAAAAAAGCCGTGAAGCGCCTGGTCTCCACGGCTTTTTCCCTGATGATTTTCTATCGCAGCCGGATGAAGCGCACGCCTTCGGCGTCTAAATCTTGTTCAGATTCGCCAAAGACCTGCATTCATCATGGCTGTCCCGTCAGAAAGAATAGTTCGCGTCGGGGAGGCAAGTCAAGAGGAAATTGGCCTTGAGGGCCGCTGGCTTCGGGGTTCTAACTCCTGCGCCTGGTCTCAAGACCGCGAGCCAACTGAGCAGTACTCATGTCCGATGGCCGCGCGGCCAAGGAGACTGGCCAATTTCTCCAACTGCTGCCAACCCTGCAGGGTGCACGGCAAATGGCTGGAGTCAGGAAGGCTGTGGTGCATCAGGTCCGAGCGGCGCGACCCTTCCAGGGTCGAGCGGCGGCGACGGATTGCGGAAAGAAAGGCTCAAGCGGAGCCCGAAGCCCGGGGGCTGCAACCTTATCCCGCAGACATCGAATTGAGAAAGACCTCGTTGCTCTTGGTCTTGCTGAGCTTCTCGAGCAGCAGTTCCATCGACTCGGTGACCGAGAGAGGGTTGAGGACCTTGCGCAGCACCCAGACCCGGTTGAGCTCGTCCTTGCCGAGCAGCAGGTCTTCCTTGCGCGTCCCGGAGCGGTTGATGTCGATGGCCGGGAAGACGCGCTTGTCGACCAACTTGCGGTCGAGATGCAGCTCCATGTTTCCGGTGCCTTTGAACTCTTCGAAGATGACGTCGTCCATGCGGCTGCCGGTATCGATCAAGGCGGTGGCCATGATGGTCAAGCTGCCGCCTTCTTCGATGTTGCGGGCGGCTCCGAAGAACCGCTTGGGCCGCTGCAGGGCGTTTGAATCGACACCGCCGGAGAGAACCTTGCCCGAGGGCGGCACGATGGTGTTGTAGGCTCGAGCCAGGCGAGTGATCGAATCAAGCAGGATCACCACGTCCTTCTTATGCTCCACCAGGCGCTTGGCCTTTTCCAGAACCATCTCAGCGACCTGGACGTGACGGGTGGCGGGCTCGTCGAAAGTGGAACTGATGACCTCGCCGCGCACCGAGCGCTGCATGTCGGTCACTTCTTCGGGACGCTCGTCGATGAGAAGCACGATCAGCACGCATTCGGGATGATTGGTTGTGACCGAGTTGGCGATGCTCTGCAGGATCATCGTCTTTCCGGCCCGCGGAGGAGAAACGATCAGGCCGCGCTGGCCCTTGCCGATCGGAGTCAGCAAGTCCATGACTCGCCCGGAAAGGTTTTCCTGGGTGGTTTCAAGCTCGAGCTGTTCGTTGGGATAAATGGGAGTCAGATTTTCGAAGAAAGTCCGTTCCCGGGCCACGTCGGGATGCTCGAAATTGATGGCCTCGACCTTGATGAGTGCGAAATAGCGCTCGCCTTCCTTGGGCGGGCGGACCTGACCCGAAACCGTGTCTCCGGTGCGCAGGTCGAACTTGCGGATCTGCGAGGGAGAGACGTAGATGTCGTCGGGGCCGGGCAGATAGTTGTATTCGGGGGCCCGCAGGAATCCGAAGCCGTCGGGAAGAGTCTCCAGCACTCCTTCCGAGAAAATCAGTCCGCTGCGTTCCGTTTGCGCTTTGAGGATCTGGAAGATGAGTTCCTGTTTCCTCATGCCCGCGGCGCCGGCGATTTCCAGCTCTTTGGCGATTTGGTTGAGGGCCTGAATGTTGAGTTCC
>JBFGHF010000731.1:0-1931 GCA_041578355.1 Acidobacteriota bacterium | reverse complement strand
TGTCTGGGTGCAACATTAGCTTTGGCCGGTGCTGTTCCTGGTTGAGGACCTTGCCGTCCACTCCGTGGTGGCGGAAGCTGATGGTGGGGACGCCGTCCAGCCGCTCCACGGTGACCGAGAGGAATCCTCCAATTACGTTCAAATAGCGGTGCTCGGGGCGCAGCATGTCGTTGCTCCACCCGCCCGCATGTTGGTCGCTGGCCGGTCCGCAGGAGTACTCGCGAAGGCCCGTCTGTAGATCCTCGGAGACGTATTGCCAGTGACGGTCGCCGCAGGCTACGAACATCCGCTCCTGACTTGCCAGGAAGCTCCGCAGCTCATTCCCTTCGTATTGGAAGTTGGAGTTGGAGTGGTTGTCTTGTTTGTTCTCGCGGTCGGGGCCGACGATCGGGGTTGGGCTGATGAGGATTCGAAACGTGGCGTCCGATTCTGCCGCTGTCTTCTTGAACCAGGCCTTCTGCTCCGCTCCCCAGATCGTTTTGTCGGGACCGTCGGGCATGGGGTTGGGACTGCGGTGATCACGCCCCTCGACGAGCCAGACTTCCATGTCGCTCCCCCATCGGTAGCTCCGCCAGGTGCGCTCGCCCATGGGCACCTGTTCCAGGAAGACCGCCTGGCCTTGCTCGAAGGTGAACTCTCCCATGAAAGGGGCTTCCTGCCCCGGCCAACAGTCGTTCATCCAGGTGTCGTGGTCGTCCTTGATGAAATAGCTGGCCACTCGGCGGTGGAACTCGAGGTTGGTGGGCAGGCTGTACATCCGCGCCCAATGCCAGCGCGCCAGGGCCTCGGTTTTGGCCAGCCGGTCGTAGTAGAGGATGTCCCCGGTGTGGACGAAGAAGTCGGGGTCGAGAGCCAGCATCGCGGGATAGATCTTGTAGCCTCCGCCTTCCGCGTCCTGGTCGGGGTAGGCCTGGCCGGTGGAGACGGTGAAGACGACGCGCGAGGCCTGATCGGCCGCGGGCGCTGTCCGAAAGCGCCCCTCGATCGCCTCCGCGGCGGAGCGGCCGCCGGGCGGACTCGACTCGACGCGCAACTCGTAGCTGGTTCCCGGCTGCAGCTCCGTCAGCCGGAACTGGTGGGTGAAGTCGCGGTCGGGATCGACGTCGTGCCAATCGGTTTGCTGCCAACCGGTCCCTCCGGCAACGCGGTAAAGAAGACGGACTCGCCCGGGTGAGCCCGGCGCCGCACCTTCGATCCACTCGATCGAACTGCCTTCCCGAAAACCGACCACGGGAATTCTGCTGCGGCGACCCCAATCCTCGCTCAACTCGCCCGTCTCGGGATCTCGGTAGAGCACTTGCGGCAAAGGCGCCTCGGCGCCCACCCGCCGGGGCGCCCGCGTCAGACGCGTCCAGACGATGGCTTGATCGCTCGACACCTCGCCGATCTTGATTCCCGTCGCGAAGTAGGGACCTTGATTGGCAGCTCGAGAGCAGCCAAGCACCAACACTATGCCGACGAACCAAGCCGATTTGCGCAACATGGCGGTGAAGTTCATGGCCAAGAGTCTCGCAGCGAAAACGATCCGCGTAAAGTCCGCTGCGCAGGACCTCGATCAAATCGGCTTGAAGCGATTTTCCCTGAGTCCGGGAGGATGTCCAAGGAACGGCTCCCGCGGAGAGTCATCATCCCGTCGCAAGTTACTCAGGAGTGAAGGGCACCTTCAACCAACCTTTCGCGTAGCCGCGCATCACGTCGCCGTCCCAGCCCCCGAACCAATAGCGTGTGAGCCAGGGCGGATCTGTGTGAACGGTGCCGCCCAAGCGGCCCTCCGCTTTGGCTCCGGCGCCGTTGATCGAATCCCAAATGCTCTGCAGCGCAAGCCGGCCCTCCAAGGCTTACTCGCTCGGGAACGTTCGGATCCGCGAGTAGCGCCGGTAGGACTCGAATATTTCGCCGTGGAGACCCATCCGGGGGTCTCCCGTCTGGGT
>JBFGHF010000730.1:0-1933 GCA_041578355.1 Acidobacteriota bacterium | reverse complement strand
TTGATGCGCTTTCGAGCCGTCCGTCGATTCATCGGCATGCCGCAGCAAGCCATCCGCTATATCAACCACGCCGTCGATTACGACTGCTCCAACACAACCCGGGCCCTGCAAGGAAGCGGTTTGCGATGTCCCTCCCTCGTCGATTATGTCGACAAACTGGTGGCCTTTTATCTGGAGAACAAGCACCGGAGAGAACTGCGCGTGCCGATAGGCTGACGCCGGCCGACGACGCCGAGTCGCCCCAGCGAGGGAATCGCCCGGCCGGCTCCGGGTCGCGATTTTGGCGCCGGCTGAAACAACAGGGAGCCGCAAGGCGATGACCGCGCTACAATCCCTTACCGGAGTATCTGATGAAAACTGCAAAGAGCGCGCTGACATTGGTTCCCTTGATGGCCTGCCTGGGGTTGCTCGGCGCCGCCCCGGCCTCTCTCCCCGTCGATTTCGACTCCGGCTCCTTCGCGGAGTTCGTGCAACAGGGGATGGAGTCCTGGGAAGTGCCCGGGATGGCCGTGGCGGTGGTCAAAGACGGGGAGGTTTTGTTTCTACGAGGCTTTGGCGTTCTCCGCTTGGGGAGCGACAAGGCGGTCGATAAGGATTCGCTCTTTGCGATCGGTTCGACCACCAAGGCCATGACGGCCGCGGCCTTGGCCATCCTCGTCGAGGAGGGAAAGATCGCCTGGAGCGATCCCGTCGTCCGCCACCTTCCAGAATTCCGGCTCCACGATCCCGTGATGACCCGGCAAGTCACGGTGGGCGACCTGCTGACGCACAATACGGGATTGGGCAACGCCGACTTTCTTTGGTACGGCAAATCCAATTCGCGGGACGAGATCGTGCGCCGGCTGCGTTTCCTGGAACCCTCCACCTCGATGCGGTCGAATTTCACCTATCAGAACATCATGTATCTGGTGGCGGGCGAAGTCGTGGAGGCCGCGAGCGGCATCACCTGGGACAGTTTCCTCACTACCCGCATCTTCCAACCGTTGCGCATGGACGGGGCCGTCCCGGTGGCGTCAGCCTGGGCGGGTTTTCCGAATGTGGCCGCACCTCATGATCGCCTCGAGGGAACTGTCGCCACAATCGAGAACGCCAGCGTCGACGCGGTCGGGCCCGCCGGTTCGGTCTGGTCGGGGGTGGAAGACATGTCGAAATGGATGCGGATGCTGCTTGACGAGGGGAAGGCGCCCGACGGCCGACAAGTGCTGAGCGCAAAATCGGTGGAGGAGCTGTTCCAGCCTCGGGTGATCGTGTCCGGGAACGGGTTCTACCCCACCACCGAGCTCACCCAGCCCCACTGGACGACTTACGGGCGGGGCTGGTTTCAACACGATTACCGGGGCAAGAAAGTCGACTTTCACACCGGAAGCATCGACGGCATGTCCGCCATCGTAGGTTTGATCCGCGAGCAGAGCTTGGGAGTCTGCGTCCTCCTCAATCTCGACCACGCCGAGTTGCGCCATGCAACCATGTACCAGGTCTTCGATCTCTTCGGCGACGGCGCTTCGCGGGACTGGAACAGCGACATCAAGAATCTCTATGACAAGCGCTCGGCCGCGGCCCGCGAGCGCTCGGAAGAAGCTGAGCAGCAGAGGGTCGAGGGAACGTCGCCATCGCTGGCTTTGGATCACTACGCCGGAACCTACCAGGATCCGCTCTTCGGAGCCTTCGAGATCACCCATGACGACGGGCGCCTGCGCGGTGTCTACGGCCCGGCTCTGCAAGGCTGGCTGGATCACTGGAATTACGACACGTTCCGGATTCGTTGGGACGCGGCATGGCGGGGGACGACCCTGGTGTCCTTCGTCCTCGACCACAGGGGAAGAGTGAAGCGGCTGGAGTTGGGCAACGCCTCTTTTGCCCGGGCGCCAACTGAGCCGCGACCGTCAGGGAGCGGCACGCCCAAGTGAGCGGGTCGAAGGCGCACAACTTCGAA
>JBFGHF010000729.1:0-1968 GCA_041578355.1 Acidobacteriota bacterium | reverse complement strand
GGCGCATCCCAAAAGAGCAAGGACCAGCGGTGTTCCTGAGACGGCCCTGAATCTGACCGGATTTGCGTCGCTTCTCTCCGTTATTTCGGGGGAGGCGACTGCCACATCACGTTCATGATCATCCAGCGCCCGTCGACTTTGCCGAGGTGGAAGTAGTCGATTCCCCATTCGGCGACGAGTTTGGCGGAGGCGGTCTGATCGAGAACTTCGAAGATCACGATCTCCTTGGGAGAGGTGGCGCCTGCGTTCTTGCCGTCTTTGTTCCAGCGGGCCGCCAGGTTCACCAGCTGTTCGTAGGTCATCGGCCGCAGTTTGTACGCACCCCCGTCGTTCCAGAAACCTCGTTTCCAAAGGTCGGGGTGGACGCTCCTCTCGATGCGCTCGGGTTGGACTTGATAGAGCCCTTCGACATAGTCGAGGACGGCCTCTTTGACCGCCTTCCGGTCCGATTGCTTGTCGGCTCCCCACACACCGGTGACCAGCAAAGCCACTATCAAAATAAAAAACAGACTGCGTTTCATCGTTCGACTCCTTTTTTGGCGGTTCCTTTCAGAACCAGGACTCCGGAATGTTCCAGTGTAGAGCTTTCCGGACGGAGGAGCCAAGCCGGCCGACTGCCCGGGTAGTGCTCTCATTGGTGTGGGATAGCCGTTTTCGCTGAATCGCCGGGGCCGACGAACTTGTCACAATCGTGCCGCGCTTGACGACACAGAGCCGAGCGCAGCGAGGACCGGGTAGGCATGTGCCTTACGAGTTCGACCGTCCGCGACTGCTCACCGGTCGCTGTGCTCCCGGCTCTGTGTCATCAATCGGCGTTGTCACTCGCGTGGTAGGGGCAACACGCACTCACGAACGTAGCGCGCAGACTTACTTGGGGCCGTATTGCTGATTGAGTTGAGCGGCTTCCACTTCGGGGAGGGATTGGACCTTCTTGAGAAGCTCCGGTGTGAGGCGCTGCAGGTCGAGCCGCAGATGCAGCAGCTCGGCTTTCACCGACCCGACCAGGGGGAACCGCGTGTGTGCTTCCAGTTCGGCGATCCAATCGCGGAAGCTCTTGTCATCCGGATTTCGACTTCCCGCCCGCAGGGTTTTCGTCGGGGCGGCATTGCGACGGATGCGGACCTCCACGGCGCGCACAAGCGGGGCATCGATCGACTCCCTGCTGCCCTCGCCCAACCGAGCGTCCTCCACGTACCCGAGATCCGTCATACGGCCGGCCACGCCGGCACTGGCCTTCTCGGCGTCAACGGCGAAGAGCACCCAGTCGCCACTCTGCAACTGCTCGACGACCAGAGGTGTGGCGACACGCGAACCCAACCTCTCCGCGACCGGGTTCAGACTGGAGAGATCGAGTGGAACCGTGGACGCACAATCTCGAACCGCTTTCTGCTCTTCGGTCCCCGCTTGAAAATGAATCAGTATTTGCCCCGGCACGAAAGCGCCGTTGCTGGGTTTTTGGGGCATGCTTCGAGCCGTGGGCCCGCAGGCCGCGCAGACCATGGAAAAGACCGCGACCAGATGGATCTTCACACCAAAAGTGTTACGATTCATTACCAAATCTCACTATAGCATAGAGCCTAGAGTCAGCTTCCGGGTAGATGGAGGAAGTACTGGAGCAGACAAATGCACTTTAAATCACTACGGATAATTGTTTTTCTGGTTGCCATCGCGACGCTTTCCTTGTCGTGGGCCCAACAACCTCGAGACGTTTCCCGCCAGCTCGAGGATCGCCGGAATCTACCCCCGTGGGTGCCCGGGGAGATCATCGTCAAACTCAGAGCGGCGGGCACGGGTCAGCCTCAGCCCATGCCGGCCCTCAACCTGGAGGACACGGGGCGGGTCCTGGCGGGCGACGAGAGGTTGTATCGCCTCACTCAGGTGCCCAGCAGCGCGGGCGGCCGCGATGATCCCACAATGGATGTCGTCCGCCAGCTCAATCAGCGGGAGGACGTCGAGTACGCCCAGCCG
>JBFGHF010000728.1:0-1990 GCA_041578355.1 Acidobacteriota bacterium | reverse complement strand
GGCGATGAAGAAAAGGGGCGCGATGATGAGGGCCATGTTGAGATCCGATCCGTCGAATAGCCGGCCGGCGGCTACCCTTCCAGCTCCTTTTCGAGGATCTTCCGATACTTCTCGTCGATCGGGCCCGCCTCCGAAGCCCGCTTCGCGGCGGTTTCATCGGTTCTGAGGCGGCGGTAGGCGAAAATCACGATTCCGCCGCCCGCCAGGAGGGCCACGAAGGGAAAAACCCAACCCAGCAGATTGAAACCCTCCGCCTTGGGGGCGGCCAAAACCTGTTTACCGAATTCCTCGACGTAGCGCGCGTAGACCTGCTCGTCGGTTTTGCCCGCCGCCAGCAGCTCCTCGATCTCGCGCGTCATCTCTCCCGCCCGATGGCAGGAGCATTGGCTGACCAGGGTGGGCGGACAGCCGCAGGTGCAGACGATGTTGCTGGCGATGCGAGCCACATCCTCCCGATCCACGTCGCCGGCCGTCAAGGGTAAGCCCAGCAGCAGCACGAGCAAGGCCGCCATCGGTTCAAGCCGCCTCATCGCGTACCTCCTGCGATGGCTTTCCGGCTGCCGCCGCCCGGCGACGCGGCTTGCGGTCCGGAATCATCACGAAGACGCCGCCCAAGACCATCACGGCCACACCGATCCATATCCACAGGACCAGCGGATTGATGAAAACGTGGAACGTCACACCCCCGTCCTAATTCCACTCCGAGAGAACCACGTAGAGATCCTCTCTGAGGGTGGAGCGGATGCGCACCTCGGTCTGGGGCTGTTCGCTTTTGTGGTGGAAGTGCTTTTCGGGCACCAGCGTCCCCACCTCCCGACCCGCCTTGAGAATCGTCACCGGCGCCATGACCACGTCTTTTTCGGGGTCGCGACGCTCGCGGAGGCGGTCGAAACGCAGGGTGTAGTCGCCGAGCGAGAACTCCTCGCCGGGTTTGACCGTGAAGAAGCGTTCCACGCTGAAAGCCGAACTGGCCGTGATCCCCACGAAAACCAGGATCGCCCCCGTATGGATGATGAAGCCGCCGTAACGGCGCTTGTTCATGGCCGTCAAGTCGGAGAGCGCCGTTAGAAAGCTGCTGGGACGGATCACCTGGCGAGCCCGGGCGCCCTTGTAGAACTCGAAGAAGACCGTCAAAGTCACGAAGCCCGCGCCGGTGAAAAAGAGCAACGGCCAGAACTCTCGGACGCCCAATGCCAGTCCCAGAATTCCGCTCAGAAGCCCGCCCGTCACCGGATAGAGGAAGTTGCGGCGAAAGTTCCGGGTGCTCGCCTTGCGCCAGGCGATCAGCGGGCAGATCCCGGTCAGAACCAACAGCCCCAGCCAGAGCGGCGTGGTGACCTTGTTGAAGAAGGGCGCCGAAACGGTGATCTTCTCCCCGGTGGCCCACTCCGAGAGCATGGGGAAAACAGTCCCCCAGAAGACGGCGAAGCAGATCGAGACGAAGAGCCAGTTGTTGAGCAGGAAACTCGCTTCGCGAGAGAGAAAAGACTGCATCCGCTGTTCGCTGCGCAATTCGGGAGAGCGGTAGAAAATCCAGAAAAGGCCGATGAAGGTCGTGACCCCCAAAAAGGCCACGAAAAGCGGTCCCAGGTTGGACAGAGCAAACGAATGCACCGAGGAGATGACGCCGCTGCGGGTGATGAAGGTCCCGAAGATCGAGAGCTCGAATGCAAGAAGGATCAGCACGAAGTTCCAAATCTTGAGCATCCCCTTCTTCTCGGTGATCATGATCGAGTGGAGGAAGGCGGTGGCCACCAGCCAAGGCATGAACGAGGCGTTCTCGACCGGGTCCCAGGCCCAGTAACCGCCCCAACCCAGCTCCTCGTAGGCCCACATCCCTCCCAAAGTGATCCCGAACGTGAGAAAACACCAACTCACCAGAGCCCAGCGGCGCGTGGTGCGAATCCAGGTGGTGTCGAGCCGTCCGCTGACCAGCGCTCCCAGTGCGAAAGCGAAGGGAACGTTGAGGCCGACATAGCCGAGGTAGAGG
>JBFGHF010000727.1:0-2002 GCA_041578355.1 Acidobacteriota bacterium | reverse complement strand
CGTCGATCAGGCTGCCCTGCCACGACCGGCCGCCGTCGCCGAGCAGGACCGCGGTGACGTTCCTTCCGATCACCGGCGCCAGGATGTCCCCCACCGATACCGCCATCTCCCACCAGCCCTCCTCCCAGGCTTTGACTCCGCGCGTGGCCCACTGATCGGCGTAAATGTGGAGCTCGTCGTAGACGCCTCGAGGCATGGCGCCAAGGGAGTTGCTGATCAAGTAGGTGCAGGTCTCCAGGATCGGGAATTCGCTCCGCCATTTCGCCAAATCGTCCATCAAAGGTAGGTTAGCACAGGGCTGGGGGGCGTCTTCCGGCTTCCGTCCTCTGTCTTCCGTCCTTTGTTTGGTAATCGCGTCATCGACAACAGATTCAGGCTTTCCGTCAGGAAACCGACACTGGTATCGAGAACAGACTGAAATCGCTGTCAAAGTTCTGTCATTTCATCGGGCCATAGAGGCTTGAGAATTAGATGGTTAGCAATTCCGTTCGTAGAGTATTTGTGCAGCCTGCTCAAAAACGCCCTCGAACATCTCGGTCGTCAGCCTTCCCGTCTGGGTGTTCTGCTGGCTGGGGTGGTAGCAGGCGATCAGGGTGATTCCGTCGTCGAGGTGGGTGGTGGCGCCGTGGCCGAAGCGTGGCAGCGGGCGCGGGTTGGGCAGACCCATTTCACGGCGCGCCGAAAAATAGGCCCGGAAAGCCAACCCTCCGAGGGCGACTACGACCCGCAACCGCCGCAGCATACGCAGTTCGGCCAGGAAGAAGGGGAGGCAGTTCCTAATCTCTTCTGCGCCAGGCCGGTTGCCGGGAGGGACGCAATGGACGGCGTTGGTCAGATAAGCGTCGACGAGCCGGAGCCCATCGCCCCGGCCCTTGCTTTCCGGCTGATTGCAGAACCCAAAGCGGTGCAGAGTCGCGTAAAGCAACTCGCCGCTGCGATCGCCGGTGAACATTCGGCCGGTGCGGTTGGCCCCATGGGCGCCGGGGGCCAGACCGACTAACAGAAGCCGAGCGTTTACCGAACCGAGCGAGGGGACGGGGCGGCCCCAATAGTCCCAGTCCAGGTAGGCCCGGCGCTTGACTCGGGCGATGTGTTCCCGGTGCTCGACCAGGCGCGGGCAAAGCCGGCACTCGACGATTTTCTTCCGGAGGCGGTGATGGTCCGAACTGGTCATTGAAGTCCCTTCGATCGTACTGGATTGACAGGCAGGGATGCCTGTCTTCCGTCTATTTGGGCATTGAAATCCTTAGGATCGTACCGGATTGACAGGCAGGGATGCCTGTCTTCCGTCTATTTGGGCGATTGATCATTGCTGCACTGTAGGACCCAAGCGCCTGCGATCTCGGTTATACTCTGCCGCCATGGAAGAGTATCGTTTTCCGGACATTCAGGGTCGCCTGCTTCTCGGGCCAGGACCCTCCAACGTGTCGCCGAAAGTCCTCGAGGCCATGTCGCGCCCCTTGCTGGGGCATCTCGACCCCGATTTTCTGTTGCTGATGACGGAGATCCAGGGCTTTCTGCGACACGTTTTCGAGACCACGAATCCACTCACGATTCCGGTCTCGGGCACCGGGAGCGCCGGCATGGAGACCGCCGTGGTGAATTTCGTGAACCCGGGCGACTCCGTCCTGGTCGGAGTCCACGGGGTTTTCGGAGGACGCATCGCGGATTGCGTCCGGCGATGCGGCGGAGAGTGCACCACCGTGGAAGCAGCGTGGGGAGAGCCCCTTGACGAAAAAGCGTTGAAGGCAGCGGCTGAAAGCTGCCGACCGAAACTGATCGCCGTGGTTCACGCCGAGACCTCGACCGGCGTCCTGCAGCCGCTCGCTCCCGTCCGCGAGCTGGCGGACCGCTTCGACGCCCTGCTTCTGGCGGACGCCGTCACTTCCTTGGGAGGGCATTCCGTGGGTGTGGACGAGAACGGCATCGACATCTGCTACAGCGGCACCCAAAAGTGCTTGAGCTGCCCGCCGGGGCTTGCTCCCCTGACGGTCTCCGAGCG
>JBFGHF010000726.1:0-2018 GCA_041578355.1 Acidobacteriota bacterium | reverse complement strand
GGACGTAGACATAGCCCACCCTGCCGCCCGTAGCCTCGTCGACCCGGCGCCGATGACTCTCGATCCACTCCAGGTGGCGCAGCCGGTCCTCGCTCTCCAGCGTTTCGACCAGGATTTCGCGAGAGTTTTCCAGGCTGGGTGTGTCGCTGACGGTGAGGCTGACCGTTTTGCCGGCCATCCCCTGGAACGATGCCCAGGGGTCCTTCTCTGTATCGAGCGGGACACCGTTGACGGCCAGAATATAGTCACCTTCCTTCACCGCGAGACCGGGCTGATCCAGAGGCGAGCGATCGGTGTCCCAAGGGGCCCCGCGGATGATTCGGTCGATCCGGTAGGCGCCCTCTTCGAGCTTCCAGTCGATTCCCAGCAGGCCCACACCCCGGCGATCCTCCTCCTCGACGTCGCCGCCTCCGCGATAAGCGTGGGAGGCGTTCAATTCGCCGATCAGCTCACCCAGGATGAAGTTGACGTCCCAGCGAGTCACCGCGTCGTCGATCAGGTCGCCGTAGCGGGTCTTCATTTCGTCCCAGTCGACGCCGTGCAGGTGGGGGTCGTAGAAGTAGTCGCGCTGCAATCGCCAGGAATCGTTGAAGATCTGTCGCCACTCCGCCCGCGGGTCGACGGTGGTTTCCAGCTCGGCCGTACGCAACGGTTTCTCCATTTTCTGGTTGGGTTTGAGGTCGACGATGGCGAATTTTCCCTGATTGGAGACGAGGACCTTCTTGCCGTCGGCCGAGACAGCGTAGCCGCTGATGTCCTCGACGACGGTTTGCTCCTTGCGTTCTTCCAGGTCGTAGTAGACCAGGGCCCTCTTGACTTCTTCGCTGGAGCCGGTGCGAGGCACACGCAGGTAGAGTACCTTTCCTTTCACCGCGCTGAGAGTGTTGTAATTTCCCGCTTCGGGCGGAAGCAACACAATGCGCCTCTCGAATCCCTCCAGGTCGATTTCGACGAGCTTCTCCTCTGACTTCTCCTTCTCCTCCTGCTCCGAAGCGGATTCGCCCTCGGCGCCTTTCTCCTCTTCAGCCTTCTCCTTTTCGGGCTTCTCCTCTTCGGCCTTTTCCTCGTCGTTTCGAGGCGCCTGCGGCGAAGGCACGTCGGCCCGCAGTGCGACCGCGGCGACCCCGGTTGTGTTGGCGTACACCCAGGTGTTGTCGATGTCGCTGTAGGAGGGACTGAAGGTCCGGTTGGTGAAGAAATAGAGATACTTTCCGTCTGGGTCGAAGGCGGGGTCGGAATCGGCGTAATAACCCGAGGTGACCTGGTGGCGCGAGCCCCCGGCCGTGTCATAGAGGAAGACGGCGGTGCTCAACGTCTCCAAATCCCTGGAATAGGTCAGCCAGCGACTGTCGGACGACCAGGAGAAACGGAAATTGTTCAAGCCTCCGTGGGTCATCAAGACGGCTTTGTCGATCTCCGTCACCTGGCCCGACTCGACGTCGAGAATCTGAGTCTTCATGGCTTGGTCGACGAAAGCCAGCTTCTTGCTGTCGGGAGACCAGTAGGGACGATAGCGGAAGCCCGCGCCCAGCGACGAAACCTGCTTCTCTTTCCCCGAGCCGTCGGCTGACCGCAGCATGAGTTCGTACTCTCCGGAACGATCGCTCCAGTAAGCGATCTGACGCCCGTCGGGGGACCAGACAGGAGACCGCTCGGCCACGCCGCTCGTGCCTGTCAGATTCCGGATCACCCCGTGCTCGGCGGGCAGCGAGAAGACTTCCCCCCGGGCTTCCATCAGCGCCCGCTTGCCGCTCGGGGAGATGGCGGCGTTGAAGATCCGGTTGCCCACTTTGACGTTGCGCGGTCGAAGCGTGGCCTGATCGGTTACGACGTCGATTTGGACTTCGCGGTGCTTCTCCCCGTCGAGATCCAAGAGGTAGATCCGGCCCGCGGCTTCGAAGACGATCTCACTGGGTCCGATCGCCGGGTAATGAATGTCGAAGCGATCGAACTTGGTGACCTGGCGGGTCCGCCGGTTCTCGAGGTTGTAGGCCCAGATGTTGTAACGCTGCTCGGGT
>JBFGHF010000725.1:0-2035 GCA_041578355.1 Acidobacteriota bacterium | reverse complement strand
CCTCGTAACCGGAGCCGCCGGCTTTATTGGAGCCAGAGTCTGCCAACTCCTGCTCCATCAGGATCAGCAAGTGGTGGCCCTGGATCATCTCGGGGAAGGGGGAGACCTGACATTGAAGACGTGGCGACTCTCGCAGATGGAGGGCTCGCCGGGGTTCCACTTCGTCCAGCTCGACATTCGGAGGCGACGGGAACTGGCCGAAGTATTTCGCGACCACCCGGATCTGGAGGGGGTAATCAATCTGGCGGCGCGGGCCGGGGTCCGAAGCTCCCTGAAATGGCCCCGGGCTTATTTTGAAACCAATCTTATGGGAACACTCAATCTGCTCGATGAGTGCGGCAGTCGGTCGATCCCTAAATTCGTTCAGGCCTCTTCCTCGAGCGTCTACGGAGAAATCCGCGCCGACACCCTCCACGAGGAACTGCCCGTGGGGCGGCCGCTCTCACCCTACGCGGCCTCCAAACAGGCGGCGGAAGCGCTCTGCTACACCTATCACCGCCAGTACGAAATCGATTTGAGCGTGCTCCGTTTCTTCACCGTCTACGGGCCTGCGGGCAGACCCGACATGAGTCCTTTCCGTTTCGTCCAGTGGATTTGCGCGGGTCGTCCCGTGACGGTGTACGCCGACGGCTCCCAGGCGCGCGACTTCACCTACGTCGATGATATCGCCCGCGGCACGATGCTGAGTCTGAAGCGGGTCGGATTCGAGATCATCAACCTGGGCTCGGACCAGCCGGTGATACTGCTGGAGGCGATTCGCCTGATCGAGAGTCTGTCCGGGAGAACAGCCAAGCTTCGATTCGAGCCGCGACACCCCGCGGACGTGGATCGCACCCACGCGGATATCGCCAAGGCCAGCCGGCTCTTGGACTGGCGGCCCGAGTGGTCGTTCCAGCGGGGCATCGAAGCCCTGATCCGCTGGTACCGCGAAAACGAGTCATGGGCCAGCCAAATCGAAACCACCGACTGAACGTGGCGCGGCCTGTTGCAGGCTGCGCTCCGCAACAACAGCCCGGGCGGGAACCCTGCGGCGGGTGAATAGTCCCGGTTAAAAGCCGGGATCATTCATCAGGCTTCGTCGCGAGGCGTCGGAAGCGCCGCGCTGGCGAGGCGTCGGAAGCGCCGCGCTGGCGAGGCGTTACGCCCGAGACCCCCGCAGGCGTAGTCGTGCATTACGTCGAGGAGGGCGAGGGCGGGCAACGCAGCCAGCGCGGATGATAACGGCGCCGCAGCAGAAGGCTGGTGAATAGTCCCGGTTAAAGTCGGCAAACCGGAATGCCGATTGAAAGGTCGACGTGGACCCCGATTTGGCCGGGTGTGCGTGCTACCATGAGTTTCCTATGAAGCCTGATTCAAGAGCGAAGGTTTTGGTGACGGGAGCCGGGGGATTCATCGGTCACCATCTGGTTCACTTGCTGCGCAGCAAAGGATACTGGGTCCGCGGAGTCGACTTGAAGAATCCCGAGTTCGAGCCGACTTCGGCCTCGGAGTTCGAACTGCTCGATTTGAGGCGGTGGGAGAACTGCTTGAGGGCGACTCGGGGTGTCGACGTGGTCTACGCCCTGGCCGCCGACATGGGAGGAATGGGCTTCATATCGTCCAACCATGCCCAGATCCTGCACAATAACTCGCTGATCAACATCCATAGCTTGGAGGCGGCCCGCCTGAATGGCGTGCAACGCTATCTTTACACCTCCTCGGCCTGCATTTATCCCGAATACAAGCAGCTCGAGACCGAGGTGACGCCGCTCAAGGAAGAAGACGCCTATCCGGCCCAACCGCAGGACGCCTACGGCTGGGAAAAGCTGGTGACGGAGCGGCTCTGCACCCATTACGGTGAGGAATACGACATCGAAACGCGGATCATCCGTTTTCACAACATGTTCGGTCCTCTGGGCACCTGGCAGGGAGGACGCGAAAAGGCCCCGGCCGCCCTCTGCCGCAAGATCGCCAAAGCCAAGCTCACGGGAGAGCGAGAGATCGAAATCTGGGGCGACGGGGAACAGACCCGCTCCTTCTGCTACGTCGAGGATTG
>JBFGHF010000724.1:0-2044 GCA_041578355.1 Acidobacteriota bacterium | reverse complement strand
TTGGACTGGCTCGACCGGACCCGGGGAGTGCTGTTGATCGATCTCGACAATGACGGCGATCCCGATCTGGCTGCCGCCATGCAGGACGCGTTGTTGATTTTCTCCAACGACGGGAGCGGACGCTTCAGGCAGCAATCCGCGCTCCCCGTCGCCAATGCCTACTCGTTGACCGCCGCCGACTTCGATCGCGACGGGGATCTCGATATCTACGCCTGCCGCTACTTCCCCGAACAGCAGAACGAGCGCCGCTTTCCCCAGCCCGTCCCCCATCACGACGCCAACAACGGCGGCCGAAACGTCCTGCTGCGCAACGATGGCCGCTGGGAATTCTCCGACGCCACCCATGAAACCGGGCTCGATGTCAAGAACCGACGCTGGAGCTTCGCCGCCTCCTGGGAAGACTACGACCGCGACGGCGATCCGGACCTCTACGTGGCCAATGACTTCGGCCGCAACAACCTCTACCGCAACGACGGCGGGATCTTCACGGACGTCACCGCCGAGACCGGCCTGCTCGACAGCGGATTCGGGATGTCGGCCTCCTGGGCGGATTTCAATCGCGACGGCTGGATGGATCTCTATGTCGGAAACATGTTCTCGGCGGCGGGCAACCGAATCGTCCCCCAAGACCGCTTCAAGCCGGGAGCAGATCCTCGACTTCGGGAACGCTACTCTCAGCTGGTGGTGGGCAACACCCTCTATCAGAACGATTCGGGCAAGGGGTTTCAGGAGCGGGCGGCCGAACTGGGCGTCAACCTGGGCTGGTGGGCCTGGGGCAGCACCTTCGCCGATCTCAACAACGACGGCTGGGAGGACGTGGTCGTCTCCAACGGCTACCTGACGGGCAGTATCACCAAAGACTTGTGAAGTTTCTTTTGGCGGCAGGTCGTGTCGCGCTCCCCACTCAGCGAGAACAACCTGGCCGCCCGCCAGGGATTTGAGAAGGCCCTCGACTCGCTCGACGAGATGATCTTCGAAGGATTCTCCTTTAGCGGCAACGAGCCCAATTGCGGGTTCATCAACCTGGAGGGCCGCGGCTTTGCCAATGTCTCCAGTGTCGCCGGGCTCGATCTGAGGGATGATGGACGGGCTGTGGCCGTGGTGGACTGGGACCGGGACGGCGATCTTGACCTCTGGTTCCAGAACCGCACCGGACCCCAGCTCCGGCTGATGCGGAATGAGTCTCCAGGCGTTCGGAATTGGGCCGCATTTCAACTGGAGGGCACCACGAGCAACCGCGACGGCATCGGGGCGCGGCTGGAGATCCGCATTGACGGCCAACCCCCGCTGGTGCGGACCCTGCATGCCGGCGACGGGTTCCTGGCCCAATCGAGCCGTTGGGTGCACTTCGGTTTGGGCGACGCCAAAAAGATCGGTTCGCTGGAAATCCATTGGCCCTCGGGGACCCGCCAGCAACTCGACTCAATCGAGGTCAACCGCCGCTACCGGATCGTTGAAGGACGGAACACTCCTCAGCTCTGGGAAGGACCTCGGACAAAGCAGCAGCTGCAGCCCAAGGCCTGGAAAGGACCCGCCGACAGCGGCCAGTCGCGCGTGGTGATGGCGGCACCTGCGCCGTTGCCCCGGCTCAATTACGAGGACTTTCGCGGGGGAACCAATATCCTCGACGCCTCGGGAGGCCCTCTTCTCCTCAACCTCTGGGCCAGCTGGTGCGGACCCTGTGTCCGCGAGCTGCGCGATTTCCAGTCTCACTGGAAGAGCTTCCAGAAAAAGGGACTGAGGGTGCTGGCCTTGAGCGTCGACGGGCTCGGCGATGACGGGTCATCCGCCGATCAGGCACGCCGATTCAGCGAGCGGCTCGGTCTGAGGTTCCCGGTCGGGATGGCCACCCGGGATTTGCTCGAAAAGCTCGAGCTGCTCCACCACGCCCTGCTCGACTGGAGGCGGCCCTTTCCGGTGCCCACCAGTTTTCTGATCGACGAACAGGGCCGCCTGTCGGCCGTGTACCGGGGGGCCGTTACAGCCGAACAGATACTGTTCGACCTCGAAAACGCCGGCCGCCCCGAAGCCGTTGCCCCCTTCG
>JBFGHF010000723.1:0-2064 GCA_041578355.1 Acidobacteriota bacterium | reverse complement strand
TCTGCTGGCCGCCGGCGCTTCGGCCACCCTGGCGACCGCAAGCGCCGCGGGCGAACTTCAGGGCGGATTCGCATTCGTCAGACCACCCGGCCACCACGCCGAAAGCGACCGGGTCATGGGTTTCTGTCTCTTCAACAACGTCGCCGTCGCCGCGGTGGCCGCTCTTTACCATCCGGACGTGGAAAGGGTGGCGATTGTGGACTTCGACGTCCATCACGGCAACGGTACCCAGGAAATCTTTTACGACAGTTCCGAGGTGCTCTACATCTCCTCTCATCAACATCCCTTCTATCCGGGAACGGGCGGTTTCTCGGAGGTCGGCACCGGCCCCGGCCGAGGCTACACGGTCAATTTCCCTTTGCCCGCGGGCCACGACAGCGCTTTTTATCTGGCGGTCTACCGGCACTTGGCCTACCCCGTGTTGCGTCAGTTCCAGCCCGACGTGATCCTCGTCTCGGCGGGTTTCGACGCTCATCGAGAGGACCCTCTGGCAGGAATGCGAGTGGACGAGGAGGGATTCGGGGCGCTGGCCAACTGCCTCAACTCCGCCGCCGCCCAACTCAGCCAGGGACGCATCATCTACGTCCTCGAAGGCGGCTACCACCTGCGAGCGTTGGCGGCCTCGGCTTTGACGACGGTGCAAACAACCCTGGACGCCCGGGATTTCGATGTCGAGCCCGACGATTCGCCCAGCTTCGCCGCCTATCGGGCCGAAGCGCTTCGCCATCGGGGGGAGGTCTGGGAGTTCTGAGGAAGGTTGGGGGCTGAATCAGCCTGTTCGGTCCCGCGGATGGAACCAACTCCAGACGAGGCTCGCAGACCTTTGGAGTGCGGCGGTTTGCCGCCGCTTTCTGATCTGCCACGAAGAGCGGGAGCAAGCCCCCTCACTCCAAAGAAGGGAGTCCCTGGTCGTTTCACGGCGTTTTTTTTGAGACAGTCCCTGAAGCGGTGGGCTGTTATCAGGGTCCCTAGGGACCGAAGAACGGCGCCGATCCCGTCCCAGGGCTCCGAGCCCCGGGCGCCGAGCCCGGAGGCCGTCCTACCCGTACTTCTCTTGCAGCACTTCGGGCAGTCGATAGACCGTATCGCAGGTCTCGCACTTGAGAAGGACCAGTTCTTCGTTCTTGCCGAACTCGGCCTCGATTTCTCGCCGAAGCTCCTGGTTGGTCTCGTTGTAATAGGAAGCAAAGGGATGATAGCGCTTGAGGCCCCCGTGACAGGGTTTGTTCTTGGGGTCCTTCTCGTTGCAAACCACCTGTCGCGGCAACAAATCTTTGATCACGGTCATTTTCTCCGGGACACTAGCTTAGCCCGGCCCATCGGCAAACTGCAACGCCTGCCCCCCAACCATCGGCGCCGGGCGTGGGAATCGGCATCGGCATCGGGAACAGCCCTAATACGACTCCTTCGCCAGCACCTTCCTCAGCTTTTCCAGCGAATACGTATTGATCACCTCGTCGGGGCGCAGCCACCCCCGTCGGGCGGTGTAGATTCCGTAGGGCATCATGCTGAAGGCCCGAGTGCTGTGACAGTCGGTGTTGACGCTGATCAACGCCCCCATGTCGCGGGCCATGCGGCAATTGACGTCGTTCAACTCGAGCCGCTTGGGGTGGGCATTGATTTCCAGGCAGACCCGGTGTTCCTTGGCGGTCCGAAAGACTTCTTCCAACTCCAGCTGATAACCCTCTCTTTTCAGCAAGATCCGACCCGTGGGGTGGGCGAGGATGTTTACGTTGGGATTGCTCAGGGCCCGGCAAACTCGTTCGGTCATCTCATTGCGCGTCATTTCGAAATGGCTGTGGACGGCGGCTATGACGACGTCGACCTGCTGCAGCACTTCATCCGAAAGGTCCAGCGAGCCGTCCGCCAGGATGTCCACCTCGATTCCGCTGAGAACAGTGATGCCCGAGCTCCGGTTGAGCTTCTTGATTTCCTCGACTTGAGCCAGGAGTTGTTCCTCGTCGAGTCCCCCGGTCAGGGCCAGGGCCTTGCTGTGATCGGTGACGGCGAAATACTCGTATCCGGCAGCTTGCGCCGCTTGCGCCATTTCGGCGAGCGTGTTGC
>JBFGHF010000722.1:0-2079 GCA_041578355.1 Acidobacteriota bacterium | reverse complement strand
TCTCTGATCGGGATCCTGCCGGCTCACGGGCTGATGGGTGCGTTTTTCACGGCGACTTCGATGATCGGCTTCATCGCCGGCGCTGGGATCGTCGTCCGCAACTCGATCATCCTGGTGGACTTCATCGAACTGCGCCGCCGACAAGGCATGCCGCTGCAAGAGGCAGTGATCGATGCCGGCGCGGTGCGCTTCCGGCCGATGATGCTGACCGCGGCGGCCGTCGTGGTGGGAGCCTCGGTGATCCTCTTCGATCCCATCTTTCAGGGACTGGCCATTTCCCTGATGGCCGGCGAGGTTGCCTCTCTGTTGCTGTCGCGGATGACCGTTCCCGTCGTCTATTACCTTTCCGCAAGGAGGTCCACGAAATGACCGTAGATCGATATCTCCGGATGATTGCAGGATTCTTTGTTCTCCTCAGCCTGGGCTTGGGCTATCTGCTCAATCCCTACTGGTTTCTGTTCACCGCCTTTGTGGGGCTCAATCTCTTTCAATCGGCCTTTACGAATTGGTGCCCGATGATGACGTTTTTGAGGAAGGCCGGGTTCGGGGACTGAGCTCTCGGGCCGCACTGATAGACTAGTCGGCGCCCATGGATCTGTGACCACGGAGCGGACCTGAGGGTGGACACGCCGATATGATCGTGATGTTGCACCGATTCAGACTTCTTGCTCACGATGTATCGCGATTCGTGGTCGTCCTTCCGGTCGCACTGGTGCTCGTCCTCTCGGGGCTGGGGCTGGAAGCTCAAGACGAGTTGCAAAGCGGCAAGGAGCTCTATCAGGCTGCTTGCGCCAATTGTCACGGCGCCGACGGACGCGGCGCGCCGGTCTCGCAACTCGGTTTCGACGACCCGGCGCTTCCCGACTTCACCGACTGCGACTTCGCGGCACGAGAGCCCGATGCCGATTGGGTCGCGGTTTCTCATCAGGGCGCTCCTCTCCGGGGCTTCTCGGAGATGATGCCCGCTTTCGGCGAAGCGCTGACCCGCCAGCAGTTGGGGTTGGCGGTGAGTCACATCCGCACCTTTTGCAGCGACGATGACTGGCCCCGCGGGGAACTCAACCTCCCCAGAGCTTTATTCACGGAAAAGGCCTATCCCGAGGACGAGGCGGTCTACACTCTGGATGCCTCCCTCGAGGGACGCGGAACCGTTTCCAAAGAGCTCGTCTATGAACAGCGCTTCGGCGCCCGCAACCAGTTCGAGCTGGTTGTTCCGTTCGGTTGGAATGAGGTCGCCTCCACCCCGCTCCAATCCGAGTGGACGGGCGGACTCGGCGACATTGCGCTGGGTGTGAAGCGGGCCGTCTGGCATTCCCACCGGCGAGGCTCGATCTTCAGCCTGGCCGGAGAGGTGATTCTCCCCACGGGCGAGGAGGAGAAGGGGTTGGGCAAGGGTACGGTCGTGTTCGAGCCCTTCCTGGCTTAGGGACAGATTCTTCCCGCCGGCTTTTTCCTCCATTCCCAGGCCGGCCTGGAACTGCCGGCCGACGGCGACCCCGGGCACTTCGAGCCGCACTACCAGCGCATCGAATCACCGGAGCAGGTGCAGATCTACGAGAGCGTCATGGTCGATTCCCGCGGTCGAGTCACCACCGGACTGCTGAGCGGGCTGCGCTTCATCAAGGACAACCGGCTGCTTCCCCGGGGATTCGAAAAATCGACCGCCGAGCCGGACATCGCGGTACGGGGAGCAGCCTCGGATGATGCCGATTTCCAGGCCCCCGGTGACGAGGTGCTCTCTCGGGTTGCCCTCGATGGCCGCCCAGGGCCCTACACCGTCCGCGCCGAGCTCTGGTATCAAACCATCTCCTACCGCTGGGCCCACAATCTCGCCGGGCGACGGGCCGAGGAAACCGACCGCTTCGTCGGCTACTACCAAGCGATGTCGGACTCTTCGGCGACCGTGCTGGCCCGAGCCGCCGTGGAAGTCCCGTAAAGTACAAGCCGGGACTATTCACCAGCCTTCTGCTGCGGCGCCGTAATCATCCGCGCTGGCTGCGTTGCCCGCCCTCGCCCTCCTCGACGTAGTGCACGACTACGCCTGCGGGGGTCTCGGGCGTAACGCCTTGCCAGCGCGGC
>JBFGHF010000721.1:0-2088 GCA_041578355.1 Acidobacteriota bacterium | reverse complement strand
TGAACTCCCGCATGAAGCGATCAGGCTTTTTTCGAAGGTTTCCAGTATCTCCTGCAACTCGCTGCCGTCGGCGCTGGTCAGATTGGCCGCGAAATCGGCGAGCTGGCCGGGATCGTCCAGCGACGACCGACTCAGGAAAATCTTGATGGCTTCCGACTGCAGCGGGTCCAACTTCACCAGTTCCTTCAAGCTGGTGATGATGGCCATCGAGTAGGCTTTCAATTCCAGGTTGACGGAGAGTTCGGTGGAGTGGTGGTAATCGACCCGTGCGAACAGTCCCTGCTCGGTCTCGCGGACTTCGCGGATCCTGAAGCGCTGAAGGCAGTTGACGAGGATCTGGACGCTGTCCGAGTCGGCCTGCATGGCGCGGAGGATTTTGGCGGCCACACCCACCGGATAGAGGTTCTCGGGTCCGTCCTCGTTGTCGACCTCCCTCGCCAGCACGAGTCCCAGAGTCTTGCTGGACGATTCGATCACGTCCCTGACCATCGCCAACTGGGGCCCCGAAACGGACAGGGGCGCCGGCAGTCCAGGAAAAAAGGGCCGGGGCCGGATGGGCAGGATGGGAAGAGTCTCGGGCAGGGCCTCCGAGGCCAAGACCAACCCCGTTGTGGTTTCTGCCCCCTGTTCGTCGGGCTTGGGGCTCTTTTCTAACGTGGCATCTTTCGCTTCAACCGCAACGTCGTCATTCATTTCGAACGTTTCAGGATACTACACGGGGTGGCGTCGCCACCTCTGAAGCCCCTGCTCCCCCGCTTTCTGAAGAAAGGAGAATTGATTGGTATCTGGAAATCGTTGTTGGACCGGACCCCCCGCGGGCCGGACCCCGGCTGAGATCGAAGACACCGGCCTTGATTTGCGTAAGCCGTGCTGTTTCACCGTTGTATGTTCGGACCAAGTCGAAATCCCGGACGTCCGGTCGGTCCGCCGCGTTGCAAACCGATGGGTTGTCGGGTTGAATGGGGTTGGTCATGGACACAGCCGCCCCGCTCCTTGAAATGCGCTCGATCTGCAAGAGCTTCCCCGGCGTGCGGGCGCTCGACCAGGTCGGCTTCGAGCTGCGTGCCAGCGAAGTGCACGTCCTGCTGGGCGAGAACGGGGCGGGCAAGTCGACCCTGATGAAGATTCTCAGCGGCGCCTACCGCAAGGATGCCGGGCAAATCCTTCTCAATGGAGAGGACCTGGAACTGGGCGGGCCCGCCGATGCTCAGCGTGCGGGGATCAGCACCATCTACCAGGAATTCAACCTGGTCCCTCATCTTTCGGTGGCGGCCAACGTTTTTCTGGGTCGCGAACCGACCCGGGCGGGAGGGATCATCCGCGCCTCCGAGATGCGCGGCCGCACTCGCGCCCTGCTCGGGGAACTCGGGGTGGAGCTCGACCCCGACCGATCGGTGGAATCCCTCACCGTGGCCCAACAGCAAATGGTCGAAGTCGCCAAAGCGCTTTCACTGGAGGCGCGCATCCTGATCATGGACGAGCCCACCTCCGCCTTGAGCGATCAGGAGATCGAACATCTTTTCGCCGCCATCCGCTCGCTTCGCTCGCGTGGTGTGGCCATCGTCTACATCTCACACCGGCTGCAGGAGCTGCACCAGATTGGCGATCGGGTCACGGTGCTGCGGGATGGCAAGAAAGTGAACACCTCTCCCCTCTCGCAAACCGGTCTGTCCGAACTGGTGAGACTGATGGCCGACCGGGAGGTGGGTGACCACTTCCCCAAGCAAGTGACGCGAAGGGGAGGGGAATTGCTCAGGGTGGAGGGCCTGGGGCGTCGCGGTTCGCTGAGCCGGATCAGCTTTTCACTGCACGCCGGCGAAGTTTTGGGCGTTGCCGGGTTGATGGGCTCGGGCCGCACCGCTCTGGCTCGCTGCCTTTTTGGAGCCGATCCCTTCGACGAAGGTGAAATCCGGGTCAAAGGAAGGCCGGTTCGGATCTCTTCTCCGGCGGCGGCCATCGCCCTGGGCATGGGATTCCTCACTGAAGACCGTCAGCGCGAAGGGCTTGTGATGCCGCTTTCCGTACGCGAGAACATCAGCCTGCCCAGCGTGGGCCGACTCACCCGATTCGGAGTTTTGCAGAGGGAGA
>JBFGHF010000720.1:0-2098 GCA_041578355.1 Acidobacteriota bacterium | reverse complement strand
GTGGCGGCGGTCCTGCTCGTCTCGCTGGTCTTGACCACTCGTTTTTCGTTCGAAGCCGTCCTGGATTGGGCCAGCGGCAAGCAGTTCGACCCCATCGGACGTGTTCGAAACGGCTATCGAGATTGGCGCGAGCAGCGGCGCGAGCGGCGCGAAGTCGCCTCGCTGCGCAACCAAGAACGTCGAGTGCTGACGGCGACTCCGCCGCGCAAGGTGGTCCTTGCTCCCGATTCCGGAGGGACTGCTGCCCGAATCAAATCGAGCGATTCCCCGCCTCGGTCCGACTGGCCGCCACCGGTCGAGTGGCCCCAGCCGGGCGAACATGCGGAAGGCATACCGGACGAGGCCCAGGCCCAGGCCAAACGGCCTTTTCGGCTCCCCAGTCTTGACTTTCTTCAGCATGCCGCCGCCGACTTGGACGTCGACGAAGCCGAACTGATTCAGCGGGCCGAGAAGCTGACCGCGAAATACTCCGAGTTCGACGTCAACGGCCGCGTTTTGCAGATCCACCCCGGTCCGGTGGTCACCACCTTCGAGTTCAAACCGGACGCCGGAATCAAATACACCCGGATCACCAATCTCTCGGAAGATCTCTGCCTGGCGCTCAAAGCGGAATCGATCCGCATCGATCGGATTCCCGGCAAGAACACCGTCGGAATCGAGGTCCCCAACGCCCAGCGTCAAACCATCTACTTGCGCGAGATTCTCAGCTCGGTGGCTTTCCAGCAGAGTCCGTCCCTGCTCACGCTCGGCTTGGGCATGCTGATCAACGGCAACACCTTCGTCTCCGACCTCTCGGCCATGCCTCATCTGCTCATCGCGGGGGCCACCGGTTCGGGGAAAAGCGTCGCCATCAATTGCTTGATCTGCTCGATCCTCTACAAAGCCACCCCCGAGCAGGTGCGCTTCATCATGATCGACCCCAAACGCCTGGAACTGGGGCTCTACGCCGATATCCCCCACCTCTTGACGCCCATCGTCACCGACCCGAAGCAGGCATCCAACGCGCTGAACTGGGCGGTCAAGCAAATGGAAGAACGCTACAAATTGCTCGCCGCGCAAGGGGTCCGCAACATCACTCAATACAACCGGCTGATCGACAAGCTGCCCGAACCGGCGGAAGGCGAGGAGCCCCTGGAAAAGCTGCCGCTCATCGTCGTGGTGGTCGACGAATTGGCCGACCTGATGATGACGGCGGGAAAAGAAGTCGAAGCCTCCTTGACCAGGCTTGCACAAATGGCCCGCGCCATCGGCATTCACTTGATCCTGGCCACACAGCGTCCCTCCGTCGACGTCATCACCGGTCTGATCAAAGCCAACTTCCCCTCCCGGATCTCCTTCCGCGTCTCTTCGAAGATCGATTCCCGGACCGTCCTCGACGGCAACGGGGCGGAACAGCTCTTGGGCCAGGGCGACATGCTCTTCCTCTCACCCCGCACCTCCCGCCCGATGCGGCTGCACGGCGGACTGGTCACCGAAAAGGAGATCGCCTCCATCTGCGACTTCCTCCGCGAACAGGGAACCCCCTCCTACCGCGAAGAAATCCTGGAGAGCGAAGAGGAGGACCGGGAGAGCGCGCTGGTCGACATCGAGGAGCTCGACGATCCGCTCTACGACGAAGCCGCCCGATTCGTCGTGGAAACCGGCAAGGCCTCCACTTCGCTGCTGCAGCGGCGCTTGCGGATCGGTTACGGGCGTGCCGCCCGCCTGCTGGACATGATGGAACACGAGGGAATCGTCGGACCGCCCGACGGCAGCAAGCCGCGCGAGCTGAGGGTCCCGCAGAATTATTTCGACGAGATCGAGAATTGATTTTGGAGCCCGGTGGGATGGTGGTTCCTGAGGATTTCAAGCCAAAGCCCCGAGGAAATCGGGGCTCCTGAGCGCCGCCGGGGATGCCTGGGGCAGCCTTGAGGCACTTCAACTACTGTTTCCAATCCGACTGAGCCGGCCCTCCACTTCACAAGAGAACCCGATTCCATTAAAATCAATTTTTAGAATGCCAAGGGTGCTGCTTGTCAGTCTTCTGATCGCTTGCCTCCAAGGCATCGGCACGGCTCAGCAGAAGGACCCTCCTCCCCGAATTCGCGTAGAGGTCGAC
>JBFGHF010000719.1:0-2103 GCA_041578355.1 Acidobacteriota bacterium | reverse complement strand
TCCCAATCTGCCGCGGCCCGAGGCAGGACCGATCGGTGAAATAATGAGAGAAGCCAGGGCGGAGCCTCGCTTTGTCATGTTGGTCATGTCGGGATTTGCCTTTGTCGCACTCACTCTGGCGGCGGTGGGTCTGTACGGAGTGCTCTCCTATCTGGTCAGCCAGAGAACCCATGAGATCGGAATCCGAATGGCCTTGGGCGCCCCGCCGTCGGCGGTGCGACGGCAGATCGTGGCCGGGGGTTTCAGTCTGGTCATCGCCGGTGCGGCGGCGGGGCTTCTTGTCGCGCTGGCTTTGGCGCGGGTCGTTTCCTTTGCCAACCTGCTTTACGGAGTCGAGGTCTTCGACTGGGCCGCTCTCGGCTCGGCTCTGGGCCTGATCGTGGCCGTTTCGATCGTCGCCTGTTACGCTCCCGCCCACCGCGCCTCGCGGGTGGATCCGCTCAAAGCTTTGCGGGTGGAGCCGTAAGCCACACCCCCACCCCGTACCGCGAGCATTCCTGCCCGCCTGCGGGGCGGCCGGCTTCGGGCAGAGCGGCCTGGAAGGCTGCGTCACGGGCCGGACCGGGGGCCCGACCTGCCGTGTTAAACTAACGCGCTTGTGAAGTCTGATTCGGCAAAGGCTCGCAGGCAATGTCCAAAGCTCCCATCACTGAACTGAGAGACGCCCGGCTGCGCAAGCTGGAGAAGCTGCGCGAGCTGGGAGTCAACCCCTACCCGTCCACCACCAACCGCACCCACAGGGCGGGGACGATCGTGTCCGATTACGAGGCTCACGAGGGGCGAAAGGTAACCGTCGCCGGCAGGATCATGTCCTGGAGGTCCCACGGCGCTCTCAGCTTCGGGCGGTTGCAGGATCCTTCCGGGTCGATCCAACTCTACATGCGGCGCGACACCGTCGAAAACACGCGGCCCGAAGAAGGCACCCTGGGTTACAAGCAGCTGAAACTGTTCGACGTCGGAGACTTCGCCGAGGCCACGGGCGAAGTCACCAAGACGAAAAGAGGGGAAATTTCGGTTTTGGTGCAGCGCATCCGGATGCTCACCAAGTCACTGCGGCCGTTGCCCGACAAGTGGAGCGGGCTCAAGGACCCCGAGTTGTTGCTGCGGCGTCGTTATCTCGACACCACCTTCGATCCCGACAACAGAGCCCCTTTCGAAGCGGTTTCACGCATTCTTCACGCCCTTCGAGGTTTTCTCCACGAGCGAGGCTACGTCGAATGCCTGACCCCCGTGATCCAGCCCCAGTACGGCGGCGGCAACGCCCGACCCTTCCGCACCTACGTCAATGCCCTCAGCTGCAACATGTATCTGGCGATCTCGCACGAGCTTTACCTGAAGCGCATGATCGCTGCAGGTTTTGAAAAGGTCTACACGATCGGCCGCTATTTTCGCAACGAAGGCATCGACCGGACCCACCAACCCGAGTTTTCGATGCTCGAGACGATGACGGCCTTCCAGGACTACCGCTACAACATGGACTTGCTGGAGCAGTTGTTCCGGCACGTGGCCCAAGAGGCTTTCGGCAAAACCGTTTTCACGATCCGAGGGCACGAGATCGATTTCGCCAAGCCCTTCAAGCGAATTTCGATGGTCAAAGCCGTTCGCGAAGCAACCGGAATCGATTTTTCTTCGCTTTCCAGCCTCGAGGAGGCCAACCAGCATCTGGAAACGCTGGGCTTCAGCGAGCCGGCCGAATCCATCGGGGAAGCCTTGGTCCGGGTGCTCGAGGAGCGGGTGCAGGAAACCCTGATCCAGCCCACCCTGGTCTACGGTCATCCAGCGGAGGTCTCGCCGCTGGCCAAACCGATGGACTCCGATCCCCGCTACAGCGAACGCTTCGAGCTCTTTATCGCGGGTCTCGAAACTTCGGAAAACTGGTCGGAGCAGAACGACCCGCTGAGGCTGCTTCAGACCTGGAAGGAAAAGCGTGAGGCGGCGGGCGCGGACGACGAAGAGGTCCAACCTCTCGATTACGACTTCATCGAGGTCCTGGAATACGGAATGCCGCCCACCACCGGACTGGGTCCCGGCATCGAACGGATGGCGATGATCTTCACCGACCGCGACAACATCGACGACGTGGTTTTCTTCCCCATGATCCGG
>JBFGHF010000718.1:0-2136 GCA_041578355.1 Acidobacteriota bacterium | reverse complement strand
CTGTTTGCTTCCGGGATTCACTTTCCATGCGGAGGAAGTATGAAAACGATCTTTCAGATTGGCTCTGGGCTTCTGCTGGCATTCGCCTTTGGCTGTTTCGCTCCGCTTTTGGCCCAGAGCGGAGCGCGCGTGCTCCGACATGTCGATGTCTACAACGAGCCGGGACGTTTCGGCGGTTGGCCTGCCAATCACGGCATTTGGATCTGGGGAGACGAGATTCTGGTCGGGTTCAGCGAAGGCAGCTACAGGGAGCGGGGTCTCAGCCACCACTTCGATCCCGACCTTCCCGAATACCACCTGCTGGCGAGGAGCCTCGACGGCGGGGAAACCTGGACGATCGAGAATCCGCAGGAAAATGGCTTTCTGATTCCTTATGGAAGCTCTCTTCATGGCGTCGAGCCGCCGGAATACGCTCAGGTGGAGCCGCGGGACTGCGAGGGCGGTATCGACTTCACTCATCCCGACCTGGCATTCACTGTGCGAATGACCGACATTCACCGCGGACCTTCACGGTTTCACTATTCCTACGACCGGGGCAAGACCTGGGAAGGACCTTTCAAACTGCCCGACCTGGGAACGCCCGGATTCGCCGCCAGGACCGACTATGTGGTCAACGGAAAGCACGATTGCACGATCTTCGTAACGGCCGGGAAATCCAACAACCGCGAGGGACGGGCAGTTGCCTTGCGCACCATCGACGGCGGCAGGACCTGGGAGCGGCTGGGCTTCATCGGCCCCGAACCCGACCCGGACGGTTTCTCGATCATGCCCTCCACGGTGCGTCTCGACAGCAGGCATCTCCTGACGGCGCTGCGCCAGCGCAAGGGTCCCGAGCGCTGGATCGACGTCTTTCTTTCCAACGACAACGGCGATTACTGGCAGTTTCTGAGTCGACCCGCGCAAAACACCGGCGTGGGCAACCCGCCCGCCTTGCTCAAGCTTCGCGACGGGCGGCTGGCGCTGGCCTACGGTTTCCGGGCCGAGCCTTTCGGAATACGGGCGACCTTGAGCCGGGACGACGGCAAGACCTGGAGCGATCCGATCAGCCTGAGAGACGACGGCGGCGGCCGCGACCTGGGCTATCCCCGGATGGTGCAGCGAGCGGACGGACTGCTGGTGACGGTCTATTACTTCAACCAGGACGCCAACGGCGATCGCTACGTGGCCGCCACGATTTGGGATCCGGGTCAGTAGACCGCCGGCCCGCCAGCTACCCTGGGCAACCTGCCTGCGCTGAGAAGGCTGGAGCCCCTAGTGCAGCGGATCATAAATCTTGAGCCACCCTTCAGCGGCCCTCGCCGTCGCCGGCTTTGTTGCGCTCGCTCGGAATATGGCCCGATATGCCTCACTCGCGACGCCGCGCCGGGCGACGACGATGACTCGCTGACCGGTGGCTCAGAACTTATGACGCGCTGCACTAGACCGAGTTCTGCGGGAAGTTTGCATCGCAAATGTGCGGACAATTCCCACACTCCTTTTCGGGCTCAGGAGCTCTCGGGTTGAAGCGTCGAGAGCAGAAAGACCACCAGCAGGAGCGCGGCCGTCCCCAAGGCTCCCACGAGAATGCCGTCGATGTTGCTCTGCCACCAGGCATCGCCGCGAATGAAAGTGCCCCAGGAGATGACCAGGACGCTGGTCGCGATGCCCGCGATTCCCTGCCAGGGTCGGATTCGACGCCGCATCAAAGCAAGCAGAAAAAGGCCCAGTATGCCGCCCCCGAAGATCCCCGAGATCTGCCACCAGACATCGAGCGCGCTGGCTGCCCGAATCATCAGGACGGCGAACCCGGTGCCCAGCACCCCCCAAAAAACCGTGCTCCAGCGCAAAAACGTCACCGAGGCTCGATCGCTGATTGCGGGGTTCCAATAGCGCTTGTGGAAATCCAGAAGGCTCACCGTGGCCGAGCAGTTCAATGCCGAGTCCACCGTGCTCATGGCCGCCGCGATGATGGCCGCGATGATCAGGCCTCTCAGGCCCGCGGGCAGTTCGGTGGCGATGAAATAGGGAAACACCTGATCTCCCTTGGTGATTTCAGGACCCAACGGGTGCAGGCCTGAGGAGTAGAAGGCGAAGAGCGAGGTCCCGATGTAGAGAAAAAGCGCGGTCAGGGGCATGTAGATGGCGGCCGAGATCCAG
>JBFGHF010000717.1:0-2149 GCA_041578355.1 Acidobacteriota bacterium | reverse complement strand
CATCCTCGCCTACAACGACTATTTGGCCGGCAACTACGAGCTGGCCATCAGCGCTTTTCTCGACTTCCTGGTCAATTACCCGGACAGCGAATACTCCGACAACGCCGCCTATTACCTGGGCGTTTCCTACCAGCAGCAGCAGCGTTTCGAGAAAGCCATCGAGACCTTCGATCAGGTGATCAACCTCTACCCCAAGGGCGATCTGACGCCGAGCGCCTACTACAAAAAAGCTCTCGCCGAACGAGAGCTGCAGCGCAACGAGGCCTCGATCGAGACTTTCCGCAAGCTGGTGACTCTCTTCCCCGAGAGCCAGGAAGCAAACTTGGCCAAACGCGAACTCCAGATGCTGGGCGTCGAAACCGGCCGAGAACAGCGTTGAACGCCGGGCGCCGTCGATGCCCCCGACGGTCCCAGTCGCCTGGCCGATTTCTTGCGAACGCCAGCCCTAAACCCTAAACTCCCCTCAAGGACCGGGCTCCAGACTCTTCATTCGGCGAGTCGGCCTGCGGCGAACTCTCGAGGTGTCTGATTGCGCCGGTACATGATCCGAACGCGGCGAGATCTCTACCCCAGCGATGAAGAGCTGTTTTCGAAGCTGGAGAAGAACGGACTCCGCATGGATCGCGGATTCGGCCCGGTGGCCTTGAATCCCGAGGGTTCTCAAGTACTGGTCCGCGGCAGGGCACCCCGCGGAAGACTCCGGGAGTTGAGCGATTCTCTGGGGCTCGAGTTTTTTCCCGAAGCGAGGATCGGGAGCTGAGCTCTACAGAGAGGAGGAAGTCGATGGCAAGGAAAATCGTGCTTTTGCGCAAGCGGCGTTGGCTGACGCAAGGTTTCAAGGTGAGATCGATGGACAAATCCTTGCACATGATGCAATCCAAGTTCGCCCTGCCGAAAGGTTTGACTTTCGAGGAGGAGGCTTACCCGGTCCGCATTCCGGTGGGGCGCGGTGTCGCAGTCGACCGGCTGGGCCGCTATCGGGGGATGTCCGAAGATCAGTACTTGGTCTCCGTGGAAGTGGAGGATGACGCGGTCGCCGAGGAGTTCAACGAAAAGAATCCCGACGTGGTGGGAATGTTCAGCGACCCGGAAATCAACGTCTGTCCCGAGGTCGATCTTCCCAATTCCCGCCCCCTGGGGCGGACGGCCGATGTCAAAACCGGGCTCCATCTCAAGGCGCTTCACAAGGCGGGCGGGAAAGGCCAGGGCGTCAAGATCGTGGTCGTCGACACCGGCATCGACGGGAGGCTGATCCCGGTTTCGGGAGGCTACTCCCCGCGTCCCGGAATTCTTCCCGGTCGGTCGAGTCCGAATCACGGAACGATGGTGGCTTACGACGCCAAAATCGCGGCCCCCGATGCGGCGATACTCGACTACCCGCTGCTGAGAACGGCCGGGAGAGGCTGGGTCGCCTTTCTTTCGGATGCCATCAGGGCGTTTTCCGAGATCATGGTCCAACGCCTGCAAGAGCCCGGACCGATGGTGGCCGTCAACAGTTGGGCACTCTTCAGCCGTGCGCAGGACGCCAAGGAGGGCAATCCGCAAAACTACAGCAGAAACCCCGTCCACCCCTTCAACCAGATCACGGCTGCGCTGGCGGGCTGCGGCGTGGACGTGGTCTTCGCGGCGGGTAACTGCGGGGGCAATTGTCCGGACGACCAGTGCGGCCCGGGCGACAGCGGGCCCGGCAACAGCATCCACGGGGCCAATTCGCATCCCGATGCCATTTCCGTGGCTGCCGTGACCGTAAAAGACCAGCGGCTCTGCTATTCATCGCAAGGCCCCGGGGCCTTGAACGCCCAGACGCCGGACATTTCCGGATTCAGTCATTTCCGAGGATCGGGAGTCGTGCCGGTAGACATGGGGACGTCGGCAGCCTGTCCGGTCGTAGCCGGCGTGGTGGCCGCGTTGCGTTCGACCCCGGAGGGACGAGATCTCTCCACGGCCGGCCTCAAGGAATACCTCATCCGCAACGCCAGAAAAGTCGAAGGCACCGGCTGGTCTCCCGATTACGGCTGGGGGATCGTGGACGCCGATGCCACCTACAAGGCGATCGCTCAAGGCGAACTCCAAGCGGATTGAGCTCACCCCAACTTGATCAGGCGGTGGAGGTGCTGCCGACCGAGGGCTCTAAAAGGGGATGTCGTCT
>JBFGHF010000716.1:0-2158 GCA_041578355.1 Acidobacteriota bacterium | reverse complement strand
GCGTGGGAGAGAAAAACCGCCGAGGACGCAGAGCCGCAAAGGCCCGCAGAGGGCAGTACGCCGTAAGCGGTAAGCGGCAAGCGGTAAGCCCTTAATTCGGCGGCGTTCGCACCTTGCCGGTCATGGGGACGAAGCGGACGCCGGTGATCTGGCGCTTTTTGAAGCGGTCTTTTTCGCGGATCACCAGGGTCAGGGTTTGGATGCCCCCCACCTGGCCCACGGGCATGACGAGGCGCCCGCCGTCGGCCAGCTGATCGAGCAGCGGTTGGGGGATGCGGTCGGCCGCGGCGGTGACGAGGATGATGTCGAAAGGCGCTTTGTCGGGCCAGCCCGCATACCCGTCGCCGTGTCGCACGTGGACGTTTTCATAACCGAGCTTCTGCAGTGTCTCCGAGGCCTGCTGGGCCAGCGAGGGGACGATCTCGATGGTGTAGACCTCCGCGACCAGCTCGGCGAGCACGGCGGCCTGGTAGCCCGATCCCGTCCCGACCTCCAGGGCCCGGTGCTGGGCGAGCGGCTCCGCCACCTGGGTCATGAGAGCCACGATGTAGGGCTGAGAGATGGTTTGACCTTCGCCAATGGAGAGAGGATGATCCTCGTAGGCCAGGCCTTTTGCGGAGTTGGGAACGAACTCGTGGCGGGGAACGCGACCCATCGCTTCGAGCACACGGGGGCTCCGGATGTCACGCGCCCGCAGTTGCTCGGCCACCATCCGTTCTCTCAACTTCTCGAAATCCCCTTTCAGCGGCACAGCGCCCTGACGGGAGGCTGAACAATTCAGGAGGAGGAGAAGCAGCAGAGCTCCGCTCGACCAGGCGATCCGGTTTTCCGGCCGGACTGTGGACGCCCCGCCCGGCCGCAAAAAGTGTCGCCCCATTTTCAGCCTCCGGTGTGACTCTATTCTAGTGTTTGGGGGGGACGGGTTTCCAGTGGAGAAGCGAAAGGGGACTTCGCGATCCCGATCCCGATTCTGAGATTCGCCGGTTTCAGTGGGGATTGCGACGACCGGCTCGGGTCTCGGGATCGGGTTTCGGGATCGGGTTTCGAATAATCTGCGATCCAGCCTTGCGGAAGATCGCACGACTCCCCCGGTCGCTCTGTCACGAGTCTTGCCGGCCGCGGTCGCCGTTGAGCGATCATTGAGCCTGGCTTGCTTTGTCTCGTTCCCGCACGACCTCCGCCTTTTTCCGGTATTCCTCCCAGAAGCGGTCGAGGACCTGCCAGAAGCTGAATTCGCCCTGCTCCTCGTCTCCACCAGAGTAGATCAGGGGCTCGAGTTGACGGGCGAGCACGAGGTCGAAGGCTCGCACTTCCTGGTAGGTGTATTCCTTGGCCTCCAGGTAGTTGTCCTTGAAATCGGCGGTTTCGTTGTCCTGGAGGATCTGCAGCAGGTGGACCCCCGCGCGCTCCAACTCGTCCTTCCAGGCCCGCAGGGTGAGCTCGAAGTGGGGTTTCTCGGCGCTGAATACGACCGTCTCGTCCAAGACGCGAGCCGGGACGAAGCTGGCAGGGTAGACGACGTAACGATTCTGGCGCGTCGTATCCTCTTCGGACCGGGCCGAGCCCTCCACCGGCTCCGTGCGGGGCAACAGCACCAGATCCAGCACCGAGTAACCGACGCGGTCGCGGGCAAGGCTGTCCAGTTTCAGCTTCTCGTAGACGTCTGCGAGACCGGCGGTGGTGGAGAGGGGAAAGGAGACCTTCTGGGCTTCGACACGGGGAGCGCCCTCGCCCAGATCGAGCCCCCCGGTCACACCCGAGAGTTGAAAGGCGAGGGCTTGCAAGCGTTCTCCGGAATCGTAGCGGCGCTCCAGCCACTGCTCCAGGCGCAGGCGGTCGGGAGGATGGATGAAGAGCGGGACGGGCGAAGGGTCGATCAGGTCGCCGTCTCTGACGCAGCTGGGCTCGAGGTAGGCGTCGGCCACCAGCCTTTTGATCCGCGCCAGCAGCTTCTCTTCGGGCCAACCCTTGATCAAGGTCTCATCGACCTCGGCCAGGCGCACCTCGACCGATCCCTGGCAGGATTCTGGAGTTGCTCCCTGCGCCGCTGATTGCTGGGTCAGGGAGGCCAACAGGAAGAAAGCCGCGGTCGCCGGACCGAGTCGGTGCAATGTTGTTTTCCCAGTCAACGCTTCGCCCTTTCTACTGTCGGATCTGG
>JBFGHF010000715.1:0-2159 GCA_041578355.1 Acidobacteriota bacterium | reverse complement strand
CGTTCTGCCCTCTCTCAGCCGCCCTCCTTGAGGGGCTGCAATCTCAGATAGGTCAAGGACCGCCAGGCCGACTCGACGGGACCCATGCGGAAGCGCTTCAACCACCAGGTGGAAAAAAGGATTTGAAATACCCACACGGCCAATACGACGCCGATTTGTCCCGTCCGCTCCACGGTTCCGAACAGTCCCAGGCCGTGGCCGTAGAAGATGGTCGTGCAAATCAGCGTCTGTGCCAGGTAGTTGGTGAAGGCCAGCCGGCCAACGGCGGCCAGTCTCGCCATTATTCGTTGCGCCCATTTCGCCTGGCAGAGAAGCATCAAGATCCCCACGTAGCCCAGGCTGACCGCCAGGCTCCCCCAGTAGTTGAACTGGGTCCCCACGAAGCGCGAGTAATCGAAAGTCCAACCGTCGGCGAAATTGCGGACGACCCCGTAGGCGATCAGAGGCCAGCCCGCCGCCAGGCCGAACACAGCCAGAGCCTGGTAGAAACGTCTCGACCTCTCGGCCGACAGCACACCCCACTTGAAGAGAGCCATGCCGATGAGCATCACACCGCAGATGCGCCAACCGGCCCAGACGGCGAACACAAAGGTGTGCAGGGCCAAAGCCAAGGGGACACGGTGCTCCATCTGGGTGAGCCATCCCGACTGATAGATCCCGACTTCCTCAGCCACTTTCTCAGATCCCGGCGCAAAGTCCTGCGACAACTGTTGGTAAACCTCGGGCGGCATGTGGGGCAGACTTGCGGCGAAGAAGACATAGAGAAGGGATGGAACCGCGAAACTGATCAAACCCAGGATCACCAAAGTGCGCGGGCTCCTGCGGCGGAAAAAGAAGACGATCAGCCCGCAGAAGCTGTACCAGACGAGGATGTCGCCGTACCAGAACAGGTAGGCGTGGATCAGGCCGAAGAGCAGCAGCCCGGCGGTGCGGCGGAGGTGGAACCTCAGAGGGCTCAGCCCTTTTGCTTTGGCGCGAGAGGCCATCAAGACGATTCCTGCGCCGAAGAGAAAGGAAAAGAGGGTCATGAACTTGAGGTCTGTGAGCAGGTGCCCGACGATCCAGACCCAGCGATTCAGCCCTTCCATGTCGCCGTAGGCCATGGGATTGAAGTAGGCCGCGGAGATCATCGAGAACCCCTGAATGTTCATCACCAGGATTCCCAGCACGGCAAACCCGCGCAGCGCATCCAGCGAAAGGATTCGTTGACCTGCGGGAGTCGGCTCCATCGGCGAAAGCGGTACGGAATCGTGATCTGCCAAGACCTGCCTCCTTCATGCCGGCGGACCCGCCCCAGCGCGAAGCCGCCGAATAGAACCCCAGTCTGCCACAGTGCCATCGGAGAGGATAGGGCTTCGGCTTCTTCTCCGGCCGCCTTCGGTCGAGCGACCCTACCGCGGCAGGGAAAACGCCACGTAGGCGTCGCCGGAGGGGGTGCCCATCTTGCCGCCGCCGGCGGCGATGACCACGTACTGGCGGCCGTTTACCGAGTAGGTTGCGGGAGTCGCGTAGCCGCCCGCGGGGAGATCGGTTTCCCAGAGAAGGCTTCCGTCGCGCACGTCGAAGGCGCGGAACTTCTCGTCCTGAGTGGCCCCGATGAAGAGGAGCCCGCCCGCCGTCACCAGGGGACCGCCGTAGTTCTCGGTCCCGGTCGGGGGAATCCCCTTCTCTGTCAGCTCGGAGAATTCGCCCAGCGGGACCTGCCACAGGATCTCTCCCTGGTTGAGGTCGATGGCGTTGAGCGTCCCCCAGGGAGGCTCGATCGCCGGATATCCGTCGGGATCGACGAAGCGCTGGTAACCGGTGTGGGCATAGGGGACGTCGGACGGCCGCCGGGCGGCTGCCAGTTTTTCTGCGTCGACTCCCGCCCGGCGGTCTTCCAGGTCGTAGAGATAGGCCAGCAAGGCCCGGATCTGCTCTTCGTCGAAGAAGCGAAAGCCGGGCATGGCGCCTTTTCCGTCCTGCAACAAGGTCCTCATTTCGCGTTCCGGCCAGCTCTTGGCCAGATTCTCGAGCGGTGGGAAGGTGCGCACCACATCCCCCTGACGATCCACGCCGTGACAGGCGGCGCAGTGCAAGGTGTAGAGATACTTGCCGGCCGAAAAGGCCAGACGATCCTGTTGGGTCCCGACGTCGACCAGCGTCAAGATCCAGGGCAT
>JBFGHF010000714.1:0-2161 GCA_041578355.1 Acidobacteriota bacterium | reverse complement strand
CTGGGGGTCGACGGCCACGAAACACCCCCGCCCTCGTGCCGCCTCGACGCACTTTTGAATCAGCCCGTCCGCCAGGACCCCTTTGCCGTAGTCGGAGAGAATCACGGCGTCGGCCTCTTGGAGTCGTTCCAGGAAGGCGCCGGCCAGACGCTCGGAAAGCTCGCCGCCCACCGGGCCTCGACTCTCCCGGTCGGTGCGGCAGACTTGTTGTTGGTGGGCGATGATCCGCGTCTTGACGCTGGTCCGCCGGCTCGGGTCCTCCAGCACGGTGCCGCCGTCGATGCCTCGAACCGCCAACTGCTCGGCCAGCCGTGCCGCATCGGCGTCCCGGCCGACCACTCCCACCAGAAGAGGGCGGGCTCCCATCACAGCGAGATTGACCGCCACGTTGGCCGCTCCCCCCAGCAGCACGCTCTCGCGCGTGATTTCGACCACCGGTACCGGAGCCTCGGGCGATATCCTCCTCACCCGCCCCCAGACGAATTCGTCCAGAATCAGATCGCCGATCACGACCACGCGGCGGTCTGCGAAGCGATTCAGGATCTGGTTCAACCGGCTGGGATCGGGATGGTTCATGGAGGTCGGGCCGCCTGAGCGGAAAACCCCAGTATAATCGAATTGCTTCGTGAGAATGCCGACGGAATGAGGGTTGGGCCAGGCATTCCCCGAAGTATTGGCAGTGGGGAGGGCGTGTCGCCCAAATCGGGTTCGGGCGCGCACCGGGCGTCCCGCCCGAACCGCGGTGCGACTACTCGGTCTAGCGCGGCCTTGCAAACCGCATGTGAAATGGTCCCAGTGAGAATAAGGAACACCTCTCACCGCCAGTCATGACGACCTTGAGGGAAAAGCGGAAACAAGCTCCCGCACCCCAAAGAGAGATCAAGAAGTTCCTCGTCGTTCGGGTCGGCGCTCTCGGCGACACCGTGATGGCCACCCCTTTGTTGCGGGCGCTCAAACGACGGGACTCCGGCTGCCAAATCGACTTTCTGGCCTGGCGACCTGCCGCGCCGCTGCTCGAACACAACCCCAACGTGAACCGCATTCTGACTCTCAAAATGCGCAATTGGCCGCTTGCGGTCTCGCCTGAAAAGCGCAATCTGGTGAGCCGGATTCAGGCCCGGGGCTACGACTCGGCCGTTCTGCTGGAGTCGGCTCCGCGTTACCGCCAGATCCTGGACCGCGCCAAACTGACCCGGATCCTGAGTTTCGACGAAACACCGTTCGATCCGCAGCTCCACAGCTCGGCCAACCATCTCCGCGTGGCGGGCTTCGAGGACTGGGACGATTCCCGGCTGGGTACGGAGGTGCACCTGACGGACGAGGAACGGGAACGAGGAGCGCGAATGCTCCAAGACCTGCCCCGACCCTGGATCGGGCTGCACGCGGGTTACGGTCCGGCTCGGCGCAAGCAGCAGGATCAGGGTGAACGCCTCAAGGGCTGGCCCGCGAAGAACTTCGTCGAACTGGGGTCGCTTCTGCTCGAGAACGGAGCCAATCTGGTGGTGACCGGAAGCGCGGCCGATCGCCCCACAGCGCTGGAAATCAGCCGATCCTGGCCCTCGGGCCGGTTTCGCGTGGTGGCAGGGCAGACTTCCGTGCGGGAACTGGCGGCGGTTTTGAGTCGGCTGCGACTCTTGATCTCGGTCGATTCCGGCCCCGCCCACATCGCCGCCGCCGTGGGAACTCCGCTCATCGTGCTCTGGGGACCCGCCAAGCTTCAGCAGGTCCGGCCCATCGCCGGGCGGGGTCCCGTCGAAATCCTGCGTCACCCCGTCCCCTGCGCCCCCTGCTGGGACACCCCCCTGATGAAGACCTGTCCAGTCAACATCTGTATGCGTGGGATCACGCCGGAAGAGGTTTTCGAGACTGCGCGGCGGTTTTTGTAAGTCGGCTTGGTTCATTGGCTCTGTTGTCCTGCTGCTGCTGTCGCGGATCGGCCTCGTTGAAGGGGGCAACCTGTCAATCTCCAGCAGAGCCACCTCCTTCGCTCCCGCGCCCCAAGCCCCAAGCTAAAGCCCCTCTCCCCATCGGCCGATATGGAGGATCGAGGTGTAGGACCTACCACGATTCTAAACAGGGAGTCCCGCCATGGCCGAATCCCCCGATCCGCAAAAGATCCGAAAACTTATCGAGAACTGCAAGAAGCTGCCCACCTTGCCCG
>JBFGHF010000713.1:0-2176 GCA_041578355.1 Acidobacteriota bacterium | reverse complement strand
AGGTTGCGCCCTTCTTCTCAACTTTTTGTGATCAGGCAAGTTGGCCCCGGCCTTGAGATGATAAAGCGACAGCTGCCGCTGCCGCGCTCTAGGGTTTTTCTACCATCAATCCACTTTTTGGCGACCGGGTGAGTGGTGGCGGGTGGCGGAATCCCGATTGTTCCACGACCCGGGAGCCACCCTCGGGGCCGGGATTCGACTTCATGCGGCGTGCCGCTCGCTCTCGCTTCGCGCTCTGTGTCATCAGCCGGCGCCCAGTACCGACACAGAGCCGGGAGCGCCTTCGCCTCGGCCGCGAGCCGCTCCGGTGTGTCGCCCCCTGACGGTCGCGGCTCAGTAACGAGCGTTGTCGAAGAAGACGGTCGTAATGACCCGTCCATCCCGAATGTCAAACCCAACGGTCCTGTAGTCGAGAAACTCACCCCAGGTCGTTGCCACGGTTCGGCGCGGGCTCCCATGCGACTCGATCACGTCCTGACGGGTGATCGGCTTGGTGGATTTCTGTTCGAGGAGGACGATCTTGGAGCTGACGGTGAGGGCGGAAGATTCTCGCCTTTGTAGAGCCGCCCATTGACCCGGCCGGACTGGATCTCGAGAGGATCGGAGTCGAGCTCCGTCAACCAAGCGTCCACCTCGGTGCTTGACAGGCCCATACCTGCCGGCGGTTCGGGCGCCGAAGAGGGTCTGTTACGTTCTGAAGAGGCTGGTTCGACGCCGGCGAGTTCGCGATGGGCTTGAGGCGGTCGAAAACCCGATGAGCACTTGCCGCCAGCCGGCTCTTTTCGGCGATGATCTGGCCGTAATGCTCGATCCACCATTCCTTGAAGCGCCGATCGCTGGCTTCGGCTGCCGTGAATCCGCCCCGCCAAAGGAGCAGCACCAGTCGCACGAGAAACCTCATCGCTTACACCAAAAGACCGATCAGGTCGGAAGAGGCTTGTCGCAGCATCTCCCATTGCCCGCTGCTTTGAACGCCCTCTTTGACCAGGTTTCCGATTTGATCGATTTCAGCCGATTCCGGGGAGCCGAGCCCCAGCGACTGCGCCTGCTCGAGACCTTGTTGGAATTCCGGGGAAACCAGAAAAGATCCCCTTCGAGTGGCGGCTGCCAGACGGCTGCTCTCGGCCCACTGTCCCAAAGCAAGGTAGTTTTCCTCGATCGGCTGAAAGACCGCCTCGAGATTGGAGGTGTCATTCCTTGATAACCCAGTTGCCACACGATCGGACACCAGCTGCACCATCCGGGTTTGCGCCGTCAGATCCGGTATCGACTGGAGGTTAAGCCGCATCTCCCGCAGAATGAGATTCTGCCAAACTCGATCCCCCGCAAATCGGGCCACTTCCAGGTCTACGAGGCGAACCCCCAACCGAAAAGCGAGTCGACGCGAGTCGGGCGCGGGGGCAAAGGCCAATCCAGAGTCCAGGTTGTCTGTCAGTTCGGCGGCCAGCTCCTGCGGTTGACTTTCGACCTGCAGGGCCGTGGCGAGAGCGTGCAAAGTGCGCGATGGATCCGTCCTGAGCGCGAGATAGCTCACAACCGGCACTAACAAGGCGACCAGGAGACCGGCCGCCAGGGCTGGTGGAACGTAACGGGGCCAATTCGGCAGGTCCTGCGCCAGTGCCGCTTTCGCCTCCTCTTGCGGGTGGGTTGCGACGGGCTCCGGGACCGCTGCTCGAGCCTCCTCGGCATTGAACTTGAGGGTGTCGACCAGGGTCTCGTAGCAGTCTTCACAGTCCGCAACGTGTCGGAGAACACGGTCTCTAACTTCATCCGGGGCGCGCCCGTCGGCGACCGCAGCGAGATCCTCCAGATCCGGACAGCTCAATCCTTCGCTCATTCCACTCCCCGCACCCTGCCCGGCGATCCGTTAACCGGACAGGATTCGATCGTCTCCTCCTCGGCGAGTCGAGATGCTGCCGGTCCGTCATCACACCTGCCGACCGCGTCAATGCGCGGTCCATGACTCCCACCTCGATTAGACGGACCCGACGCCGATCTTTCCATCGCCCTGATTTGTCGTCTCAATTCTCCCCCAGAATTCGCATCACCGAATAGTGTGAAAAGCCCTTCGACTCCAGTCCCCGGCGCAACCGGATCAGGATCCGGTCGCGCTGTCCGTAAAGCCTCCTCTGATTCAAACCCATGACCCGCGCCATGTCGGCCACGCTCACATTGT
>JBFGHF010000712.1:0-2185 GCA_041578355.1 Acidobacteriota bacterium | reverse complement strand
TTCATCTCCTCGACGGTCTGGAACTCGTTGAGGGTCCTGACCAGATAGCGGCTTTCTCCTTCACGGAGCGTCCCCCCGGTCAGGTTGATGTTCTCCAGCGCCATGCGGTTGGTGATTTCCTGGATGGAGACGGAGAGGCTGGCCAGGCGCCTCTCGTCCAACTCCACCAGGATCTCGTCTTCCAGGCCCCCGGTGACTCGGACGGCAGCCACCCCCTCGATACTCTCCAGGTCGGGCTTGACGAACTCTTCGGAGAGATAGCGAAGAGTGGCCAGGTTGGACGAGCCCGCCACGCTGACCCGCATGATGGGGTCGGTCGAGGGATCGTAGCGCAGCAGGATCGGTTTGTCGGCCTGCTGGGGAAGCTGCAGCAGATCGAGTCGCTCACGGACGTCGAGGCCGGCGAAGTCCATGTCGGTTTGCCAGCTGAACTCGACGATGACGTCCGACGTTTCGGGCTTGGAGACGGAGCTGACGCGAACCACGTTGTTGACCACGCTGACCGCATTCTCGATGGGTTCGGTCAACAGGTTCTCGACCTCGGCCGGAGCCGCGCCCTCCAGGCCGGTCCGGATGGTCAGAGTCGGATAGGAGATCTCGGGCAGCAGGTTGAGAGCGAGCTTGTCGTAGGAGACCACGCCGAAAACAGTGATCGCCACGAAGAACATGGTGACGGTCACCGGCCGCCGGATCGAGAATTGGACGATTTTCATGGACGGCGCCTCATCCGCCCCCGCATTTCCTGCATGAACTCACGCAGGGCTTCCGGGTCGTCGCCTAGCTTGGGGTTCTCTTTGAGGCGCTCCTCGTAGGCTTTCTTGAATTCGGGATTGCGCATCATCCGGTCGATCATCGCCTTGAGCATCTCAGGATCGGCGTTGTCGAACCGGCCGGGACCGCGCCGCCCCCGCTGGCCGTTGCCGGCCGCCTGAGCCGGGCCGGCCTCCGGTGCGGTCACGCCGGGGGAGCTTCGCTGCGAACCGTCCCCCGCGGCCCGGGCGGGCTGATCCGGCCGGGATGGGGGCGCCACAACGTCGGCGGGCGTGACAGGGGCGCCACCCTCCCAGGCCAGAATACTGACGGGATAGCCGTCGTTGAGGCCCTCCTGACCCACCGTGACCACGGCTTCTCCTTGCTGGATTCCGGCCAGCACTTCCACCTCGTTCTCCTGGGTGAAGCCCAGCGTGACGGTCTTCTTCTGCACCGTCCCGTCTTGTTGAATCACAAAGACCCGGTTCTCATCCCTTTCGCGAAGCACGGCCCGCTTGGGAATGACGATGGCATCGGGGTGGGTTTCGGTGGCGATATGCACCGTCCCGAACATGCCCGGGCGCAGCACACCCCTCCGCTCCTGAACCTGCAAAGTGACTTTCACCGTGCCGGAATCGGGATCGACGGTGGGACTGATCATGTGAACTTGACCCTGGAAATCCCGCTCGGGAAAGGCTTGGACCTTGATCTTGGCGACTTGTTGAAGCCGCAGGCTGGGGAGTTCGCGTTCGGGAATGTAGATTCGCGCCCAAAGCGGATTGAAGTCTTCCACGTTGAAGACCGCTTGGTTGGGGGTCACTCTCGTCCCCACCTCGATCAGCCGTTCGGTTACAACCCCTTCGATGGAGGATCGAATCTCGGTGTAGTCCAGTTGAATCTGGGCAGCCTCGAGCCGGGCACGCGCGGATTTCGCCTGCTCGGACGCGACCTCCAGGGCTATCGAATCGGTGCGGTTGTTCAGTTCCGCCTGGTCGAATTCCTGCTGACTGATGAGTTTTTGCTCGAAGAGCGATTGCGACCTCTCATAGTTGGCTATGGAGAGCTGAGACCTGACCTTGGCTTGTTCGAGCGCCAGGTCCGCTTGCTCGACGGAGATCTTCGCTTGATCCAGCTCGTTGCGGATCTCCCGGTCCTCCAGTCGTGCCAGGACCTGTTCGCGCCGCACGCTGTCTCCCTCTTCTACGAGAAGCTCCTCGACCACGGCGTTGAGGCGCGCGAAAATCGTGACCTTGCGAATCGATTCCAGAGTCGTGTTGGAGAGGATGAAGGATGAAACCGGTTTGCGCACGGCGCGAAAAGCCTTGACGCTGACAGCGTCTCATTGGCGGGAAGCGATCCGGAGACCTTCCGGGAAAATGCCGGCAAGACGCAGTCATTGGCCAAGCCAATATTACTCGGTCCGCATGCAATCGTC
>JBFGHF010000711.1:0-2192 GCA_041578355.1 Acidobacteriota bacterium | reverse complement strand
GAAAGTGTTTTCCCAGGCGTACGTCCGCACGGCGCGCAAGATCGCGGACGAGCGGTAGGTTTGGGTCTGTGACCGCAAGCCTTTTTGGAGTGCGGTGGCTTGCCACCGCTTTCTCAACTGCAAATAACTATCAACAAGGGAATTAAAAGATTCTGAGAAAAGCGGGAGCAAGCCCCGCACTCCAAAGATAGGGAGTGAGAACGCAGACGGAGTGCAGCCGCTGACTGCACTTCTTTTGTCTGCAACGGAGTGAGGCGCCTACTCGGTTTCGAGGGGTTTGGTGGAAGGTTGTTCGCCGCCGCGCCGCCGGGCCAGATGATAGAAGCGCATCACCGGGCCGCTGGCCAAATAACCGGAGGCCAGCGCCAGCAGCACTTCCTGGGAATAGTAGAAGACCCCCGCCATGAGCAGGGCCAGAAAGAGAACCATGAAATGAGATTTGCCCCGCCGCAGATTGAGGTGCTTGAGTGACGGATAGCGGATCGTGCTGATCATCAAAAAAGCCGTGAGATAAGTCGCCGCGACCAGGTAGGTTTGAAACAGGGGATCGTTGCCCGGCTGCTGGAAGAAGTGGACGTTGGCGGCGATGAAGCCCGCCCCGGCCGGGATCGGAAGACCCACGAATTGACGCAGACCGGACGACTGGAGATTGAAGCGCGCCAGACGCATCACCCCGCAGATCAGAAAGACGAAGGCGGAAAATCGGGCGAACTTGCCGAGGTCAGCAAATCCCCAGGAGTAGACGAGAATCGCCGGCGCGACACCGAAGCTGATTGCGTCGGCAAGGGAGTCCAGTTGCAAGCCGAAGTCGCTGGTCACGTTGGCCAGGCGGGCCACTCGGCCGTCGAGGCCATCCAGGACCACCGCCACTCCGATCGCCACAGCGGCAAATCCGTATTGCTCCGAGAGGCAGGAAATCAAAGCCAGGAACCCGGCGAACAGGTTCCCCACCGTGAAAACCGAGGGGAGCAGGTAGATGCTCCGGCGGAGTCTTCGCTTGGGCGAAAAGAGCTGGTCCGCTTCGCGGATCTCGCGCAATCTGCTTCGCAGCCTGCCTTTCAAGCCGGGTCCTCCCAATGAGCCAGAATCGTCGAACCGCCCCGCACTCGATCACCGTTCTCAACGGCAACACGGCATCGGGAGGGCAAGAATACGTCGACGCGGCTTCCGAAACGAATCAATCCTATTCTATCACCCATGTTCAGATGATCCCCCTCGCGGATCCAGGGAACGATGCGCCGGGCCAGCAAACCCGCTATCAGGGTGAAGCGCACCTCGTTCTCTCCTGCAAGCTTGATGCGAAGCTGTTCGTTCTCCACCGAGGCCCGATCGTCGAAAGCCAGCAGGAACTTCCCGGGGCGGTACTCCTGCGCGGCTACCCTTCCGGAGATCGGAGCCCGGTTGACATGGACGTCGAAGATCGAGAGGAAGATGCTGATTGCCGTTTCGTCTTCCTGAGCCGAGATCCGAACGATTTTTCCGTCGGCGGGGCTGACGATGACACCCGGATCCGCCGGTATCGAGCGCTCGGGATCGCGGAAAAACCAAGCCACGAAGATCGCCACTCCGAGCACTCCCCCCGCCGGCCAGTAGAGCCCCGCGTAGGCGGCTGCGGCTGCCGCCAGGCTCAAAGGTAGAATGAAGTACCAGGCGTCTCGGACCATAGCGACTACAAGTCTACAGTCTGCAGACTTCCGCCCCTACAAAAAAGACCCGTCCCCACGGGAGACACTCCTCCAAGGACGGGTCCAAGAATCCGAATTGCTGCCAGCCTCTCAGCTCAGGCTGTTCTGCGACTGAAAATGGCTGATGAAAAGTTGCATCCGGTCTTTGACAAAGAGTTTCCTCTTCTTGATCTCGGTTTCGCGGACCTGCTCTTCGGGATTCAGGTACGGCTTGCCTGAGAATCCTTCCAGCTCCCGCTCGTACTGCTGGTGCTCCTCGAGTAATTCGCGAAACTGATCGTCCGTTTCGGCCAGATGCTTCTTCACCGCGACCTCATCCATACAGGTCCTCCTTGGGTTCGAGTTCGGTTGGAGTTTTTCAAAAGCCAGAATCGGCACTTGCAGCATTACCAGAAACCGAATGTATCAGAAGTCTGATAGCGGATCAAGGAGGGAGAAAGGCTGGGGGCTCTGGGCTCGGGGGGCCTGACGAGATTCAAAAGCGAAACTGACGGAGCTTCGTTCGTG
>JBFGHF010000710.1:0-2200 GCA_041578355.1 Acidobacteriota bacterium | reverse complement strand
GGGTTCCCTTTGGGGGACCCGACCCAGGTCGATCTCGATTCCCAGATCGGAGCGTCCCGCCATTTCGCAGCTCGAACAGGTGAGCCCCGCCGCACCCATGTCCTGAATCCCGATCACCGCACCGCTTTTCATCGCCTCCAGACAGGCTTCGAGAAGCAGCTTTTCCAGGAAGGGATCCCCCACCTGGACCGTGGGGCGCTTCGACTCGGAAGCCTCCCCGAATTCCTCGCTGGCCATGGTGGCTCCGTGGATTCCATCTCGACCCGTCTTGGCTCCCACGTAGATCACCGGGTTGCCCACACCCGCGGCCCGGCCGTAGAAGATGCGGTCGGCGGCCGCCACTCCCAGGCAGAAGACGTTGACGATGGGGTTGTGGCTGTAGCGGGATTCAAAGTAGACCTCGCCGCCCACGGTGGGGATTCCGATGCAATTGCCGTAGGCGGCGATTCCGGCGACAACCCCTTCCATGATGAGCTGGTTTCGCGTGTTCTCCAGGGGACCGAAGTGAAGGGAATTCATCAGGGCCACAGGGCGGGCACCCATCGTGAAGATGTCGCGGATGATCCCTCCGACCCCCGTGGCGGCCCCCTGAAAGGGCTCGATGAAAGAGGGGTGATTGTGGGACTCGATCTTGAAAACGGCCGCCAGGCCGCCCCCCAGATCGATGACTCCGGCGTTCTCCCCCGGGCCCTGCACCACCTGAGGACCCTCGGTAGGCAGCTTCTTGAGGTGCAGCCGGGAGCTCTTGTAGCTGCAGTGCTCCGACCACATCACCGAGAAGATTCCCAGTTCGGTCAGGTTGGGTTCCCGGCCGAGGATCTTGCAAATCCGCTCGTATTCTTCTGCGCAGAGCCCGTGGCTCTCCACCAGATCGACAGTAACTTCCACCTTAGTTTCTCACCGTCTCGAGAGACCCCAGCAGAGATTCGAAGATGAGCCGGCCGTCTGCCGAGCCCAAAATCGGTTCTGCTGCGCGCTCGGGATGAGGCATCAGCCCCAAAACGTTTCCCCGCTCATTGACGATACCGGCGATGTTGTTGAGCGAACCGTTGGGATTGGCCCGCGCGCTTGCCTCGCCGTTGCGCTCGGCATAGCGGAAAACCACCCGGTTGGCTTCCTCCAGGCGCCTCAGTTCGGCCTCGGGAAGAAAGAAGTTGCCGTCGTTGTGCGCGATCGGCATTTCCAGCACCTGACCTTCCCGGAGTCCCGCCGTGAAGGGAAGGTCGTTTCTCTCGGTGCGCAGGCAAACCGGCTGACAGAGGAATTTCAAGCCCGCGTTGCGCAGCAAAGCTCCGGGCAGAAGTCCCGACTCCTGCAGGATCTGAAAGCCATTGCAGATTCCCAGCACGGGAAGCCCCCGCTGAGCGTGGTTGCGGACGCTCTCCATGATCGGAGAGAACTTGGCGATGGCGCCGCTGCGAAGATAATCCCCGTAGGAAAATCCGCCCGGAAGCACAATTACGTCGCACTCTCGCAGGTCGCTGTCGCGATGCCAGAGAAAACACGCCTTCTCGCCCAGGACGTGCTTGGCGACGTGGTAAGCGTCGTGATCGCAATTGGAGCCGGGGAAAACAACGACTCCGAATTTCACTGCTCCTCCTCGATGCGAAAGGCCTCGATGACCGGATTGGAAAGAATCCGCTCGGCGATCCGGTGCGCCTCTTCCGCGCTCGACTCTCCGTTGGACGGATCCAGTTCCAACTCGAAATACTTGCCCTGACGGACCGAAGCCACGTGGTGTCCCATCTTGGCCAGGGAGCGCTGAATGGCCTGTCCCTGGGGGTCGAGGACGCCGGGCTTGAGAGTGACGATGACTTTGTATTTCACGGGTTGTTCCTTAGTCGTCGGTCTTCGGTAAAAGCGAAGCATCAGACCGATCCCGACCCCGAGTTGCGAATGTCCGGCCGCCTTTGATTCGAGCGCCCGGAAGCGGGATCGAGGCCGCCGGCTCTGCGATCACCAACGCACGAAAAGCAGTCTATCACTCGGAACTGTCATAGAGGTCGATGCGGTCGATGACACCGATGACGGCGGCGTCGACAGGGGTGAAGAACTTGCCCAGGACCTTCATCGAGGCCCACCCGTCGAGCACAACCAGGACCCGATCGCCGACGCCGGCATTGGCTCCATCGATGGCCAGAACGGGCTCTCCCGATTCTTCCTCCTCGGGTGTCAGGGGTTGGACCAGCAGAAGCTTCTG
>JBFGHF010000709.1:0-2212 GCA_041578355.1 Acidobacteriota bacterium | reverse complement strand
CTCGAGGAGGAGCTGCGCCTCCGAGGTGGCGTCCAACGACTCCCGGTAGGCCTCTTCACTCGCTTCCCGCAGCTGATCGAGAGCCTCGCGCGCCATTCGGAAAGAACTTGCCGCAGCTTCCGCCTGACCGGCCCCCATTTGTGCCCGCCCGCCTTCGACATGAAGCTGGAAGACTTGATACTTCCAACCGATCCGTTGTGCGGAGCGGAGCAGGAGCGGAAGCAGGTCGAGGGCGCGAGACGGGTCCTTTTCTTGAACGGCCAGCTTCATCAAGCAGAGGCCGGCTTCGTCCGAGATCCAGACATTGCCCATCAGGGCCGCTTCCTGACGCACCGACTGGAGGCGCTTTCTCGCCTCGGCCCCTCGCCCCGCCAGGGCGAGCAGAAGCCCCTCTTCAATGCCGACGCGCAGGGCGGTACCCGGATAGTTCCTTTGTCGGGAAAGCTGCAGTGCCGAATCGAGATGGCTTCGGGCCGCCCCCGCTTTGCCGCGCCGACGCTGCAGCCGAGCCAACAGCACTTCGACATCGGCCAATATCTCGCCCCCCTCGGCTTGGCGTGCCAGGGTCATCGCCTCGCCCAGAGTCTTCTCCGCTTCATCCCAGGCACCCAGTTCCAGCAGTGCGCTGCCCATCAGCTTGCTGTACTCGGCTCGGCCTTTCGGATCTCCCAGCCGGCCGAGTAGTTGCAAAGCCTCGCGATAGGATTCGAGGGCGGCGCGGTAGCGGCCTTGCCTTTGGTAGATGTGACCCAGATTGCCTTGGGACACAGCAATCGCATTCTCGTATTTGATGCCGCGGGCCTTCTGCAAGGACTCCAGAAACGAGGCCAGCGCTTTCTCCAGGTCGCCTTGCGCCAACTGCAGGAAACCCATGTTCTGCAGGGAGAGTATAATCCCTGATTCCTCGCCGATCGAAGTCCTCAGCTGCAGCCCCTGTTCCCAATAAACCCGAGCGTTGTCGTACTCGCCCGTCAGGTAGTAGATGTAACCCACGTTGTCGTAGCTTTGGGCGGTGAGGCGGTCGTCCCCGATCTGGCGCCGAAACTGAAGGCTGCGCTTGTAGGACTCGATGGCCTCGTTGAATCGTCCCTGATCCTCGTAGAGAACGCCGAAAAGATTGGTGACATTGGCCACTCCCTTCGAGTAGTCGAGGTCGCGGTAGGTGTCGAGACTCTCCTGGAGCAAGCTCTCGGCCTCTTCGAACTGACCCAGCGAGATCTCGACCTTGGCCATGTTGTAGAGGGTTGTGGCGACACCCCGCTGGTTGCCGATCTCACGCTTGATCTGCAAGGACTGCTGGTAATAGCGCAGGCTGTCGTCGTAGCGCCCCAAACGCTCGTAGGCGACACCCATGGCGTTGAGCACGTCCGCTTGCTGGAAGCGATTGGAGAGCTGTGTGGCGATGCTCAGGGCGCGCACCAAGTGTCGACTGATAGCGGCCTCCGCCTGACCCATCAATATGGTGTCCTTCCCCAGATGGAAATAGGCCTGGGGATGATTCGGATCGAGCTCGACCACGGTTTCCAGCGCCGTCACCGCTTGCTTCAAGTCGCCCGCATCTTCCAGAGCCAAGGCCAGTTCGAAGAACACGTCGGCATCGCGCGGATAGTTTTGTCCCAGCCGCTGATAGATCGCGATCGCCTCGTCCAGCGACCCGTTGAGCTGGGAGTGGCGGGCCTGGATCAGAGCCCGGTTCCTCGTGTCTCCGGATTCTTCCACAGCCAGCGCCTGCTGCAACACCTCGACGGCTCGGTCCCATTGACTGGTTTGCTCGTAGGACTGGCTGAGCCGCAAGTAGGACTTCAAATAGCGGGGATCCTCTTCGATCGCCCTGCGGAGGTGCGGAGCGGCCGCCTCGAACTGGCCTTGACGCAAAAGTCGCGATCCTTGCTCGAAGGCCTGCAAAGCGGGGAGCGAGACAGGTTCGACTCCGCCGTCGGCCGAGCGTTCCAATTGGAGCGATTCTCGCACCTCGGTGGCCAACCTTTCGATCATCTCGAAGAGCTGATCCTGCCGTCCCGATGCCGTGAGATAGAGTGGCCGCTGCCCAACCACCGGGTCGGTGACTTTCAGGTCCGCCCTCAGTGTCGAACCGGAAAGGACCAAGCTTCCTTGGAGGACCAGATCGGCGTCCAGGAACTCGGAAATCTGCTTGACGGAAGAGGGACCCAGCCGTGCCGGATCGAGCCGCAAATCGGCCAGCGTCTGTTCG
>JBFGHF010000708.1:0-2289 GCA_041578355.1 Acidobacteriota bacterium | reverse complement strand
CGAGAGTGCCGCCTTGTCGAGCAGATGACCGGTTCTATGGCCGTCCTGGTCGGGGATCGAGCCCCACTCCTCTTTTTCGTTGATGAACCGTCCGTGAGCCCATTGACTGAGGAGGAAAAGCTGTGTGTCGGTGAGCCTGAGGAATTTGGAGGGCAGTTCGTTGCTGATCGGATTGTCTCCCGCCAAAAGGGGCATGAGGGGGACGTTGTGGGTGCGGCTGTTGGGACGGCTCAGCTCCCGGAACTGGTTCTCTTCACCGGGCATTCGCAGGACGTTGAAAAGGTACATTCTGGCGTCCCGATAGGGATCGTCCTCGCTTGCCTTGGGCGGTTGAGAAAGGACTTCGCGGAAAAACGTGCCCCTGGAGGATTGATCGTGCGGGAAGTTGGATCTTTACAAGACCCGCGTCAGCCAGGTGTAGAAATTGGGACGTTCCAATATGGGCCAGATGTCCCGGTAAAACCAGGGGTGGTAGTCGGGGTTGTAGCGGAGCTCCTGCGCCCGCCAACTTGCCAGCGCCTCCATGTCGCTCGAGTCGATGTGCTGCGTCTCGTCGAAGGGGGGAGTGCCGAACAGATCTGTATTGAAGGCGAAAAAGCGGACAAAAAGGTCGTCGAGGACGTCTTCGAGAGTGACGATGTCGAGCAATTCGGGCACGTAGGACGGATAGCCGACCAAGACCCAGGCCGGGCCTTCCACGTCGATGAAACGGTTTCTTTGGATGTCTGGCACCCAGAATTTGAGGCGCGCCATCACCGGCCCGTCGGAAACATCATCAAACCAGCCGTCATTGTTGGCGTAATTCCGAATGATCGGATCCTCGAAGCCGCTTTTCATCGAGCCGGAATTGCCGAATCCGCCCAAGACCAGCAGTCGACCGTCGACTTCGCGGCCATCGGCTAATATCCTCCAGCTCCGCAGAACAAATGAGCCGGGTCGTCACAATTGCCGCATGGAGACAGGGATCGGAAAATGGTCGAGCCCCGGCTGCGAACCTAGCTAAAAAATCTCGAAGAAAACTTGGGGAGATCTTAGATCAAGCCGGGGCCTGCGTCAACCACATCGAATGACACCACATCTGCTCATCGAAGGCGCAGCAGGGAACCCCGGCTTATGCATCAGGTTTCGTGACAGTCGCGATGGTTACTCCCGCCCCACGGCGGAAAGCAGGTGAATAGTGGGGCTGGAGCGCCAGACGGAAAGTTCGCGTCAACTGTAGTTCTGGCGGATTTCGTTCCATTCCGACTGGGGCACGCGCAGAAAGGCTTCCACGACCGACGGGTCGAATTGGGTCCCCGAGTTGTCGGTGATCTCCGAGACGGCCACCGACGGAGGCAGCGCCCTCCGGTAAGGTCGATCGGAGGTGATGGCGTCGTAGGCGTCGGTGACGGCGAAGATGCGCGCCTCGAGGGGAATGCCGGTGGCTCGCAGACCGTGGGGATAGCCGCTGCCGTCGTAGCGCTCGTGGTGGTAGAGGACCATTCGGGCCGCCCGCTGCAGAAACTCGAACCCTTTGAGCATCTCGAAGCCGATCACCGGGTGGCGCTTCATCTCCCGCCACTCGGCTTCGTTCAGTTTCCCCGGTTTGAGCAGGATCGAATCGGCCACACCGATCTTGCCGATGTCGTGGAGCAGGGCGCCTCGGGAGATGTCGCGCAGGCGCTCGGCGTCGAACTCGAAACAGCGGGAGAGGTGCAAGGTGTAGGCGCGGACCCGTTGCGAATGACACTGGGTTTCGTTTTCGCGCGCGTCGAGGGACTTGACCAAAGCCTCCAGAATCATGTCTCGGTGGGCCTGAACGTCGCGCAACGCGGAGCTCAGATCGCTGGATTTGCGCTCGACGAGACGACGCAGTTCCCGGTTGACGCCACGCTCGCGAAGCCGTTGCTTCCGCAGTTCCAGGGCCCGCGTCACGCTGGCGGCGACCTGATCCAGATGAAAAGGCTTGGTCAGATAGTCCGCGGCGCCGTTTTTCATGGTCCCGATTGCCGTGTCCAAATCGGCGACCCCCGTAATCATGATGACCGCCGTATCGGGGAAGCAGCGTTTGAGGCTGTCGAGCAGCTCCAGACCGTTGACCGCGGGCATGCGGATGTCGGTGATCACCAGACTGTAGGTTCGCTTGCCCAGTTTTTCGAGAGCTTCCTTTCCGGTGGAAGCGGATTGGCAGTGAAAGCCTTGGGCTTTGAGCAGCCTGCTCAGAAGCTCCCGTACCGGTCCCTCGTCGTCGACCACCAGGATCGGTTCATCCCGGTGGTGGGGGCTTGCAACGGGGGCCGCCGGGGCTGG
>JBFGHF010000707.1:0-2289 GCA_041578355.1 Acidobacteriota bacterium | reverse complement strand
GTTGCTGTCGTAAATGGCCACGTAACCCTGGCCGATGACCTCGAAATCGTCGCCCTGCACCACGATGGCGGTGTCTTCGTCGATCCCGATCCCCAAGAGCTCGGGCTTGGCCTCGATCACCTCGATCAAGTCGAAATGGCGATTGCGGCGCAACAGGTGCTGGTCGATGCCGACGTTCTTGAGAAATCCGAAGCCCTCCTCGTGGTCTCCCATCATGATGGTGTTGGTCTTGGTGTCGCCGCGCACCAGATAGGAACCCTGGATGGTGGCACCCGCGGAAGACCCCCCGATCACGCCTCCGCGCGCGAGCAAGTCTTTGAGAGCGCGGTGAGTCCTGGTATTCAGATAGGAGTCGGCCAATCTCCATTGCCGCCCCCCCGTGAAATAGACGCCCGACGCTTCCTCGATGGGACGCACGAAATCCTCTGAATCGGCCACCGCCCGGTCCCTGGTGTGGAGGACGGTCAGGTCGGTTGCGCCGGCCTGCTTGAAGAGCCGCAAGCCGCGCCAACTGGAGCCGTAGCGATCGGCGCCGCCCGCAGTGGGAATGACCACGATCTTGGCATCCTTGCCCCCGGCCAGTTCGATAAAGCGCTCCATGATGGCCGGGTCGCGCAGAGCACCCCCGATGATGATCAACGAGCCGTTGTCGGGTCCGATGTCGGCGGCGGCAACGGCGCCGAGTGTGAGGAAAAGAACGAGCAGGCAGGCGAATCTCTTCATTTTTCTTTCTCGCAATCGGTAAGTCCGATCTCGTTGCGTTGCCCGTCCTCCGCCTGCCATCCATCCGGGATCTCACGGGATGGCGCACGTTTCGCAGCGGACGCGGCGAACGCAGAGTCACAAAGAGAGTGTGGCAGCGGCAAGACGGGTCGTCAAACTTGCATTCGGCCCCACCTTGCGCTTCAATCCAGGCCGTGAGCCAAAACCTGACCATCGCCTTGATTCGAGAAGTTTTTTTCGGAGAGGGGGCCGCCGAGCGCTTGATGGAACGCTTGGCCGAAGCCAGGACAGCGGGCGCCCGTCTGGCTCTGCTGCCCGAGCTACCCGTCGATCCCTGGGTCCCCTGCACCCGAAAACCGAGCGATGCAGACGCCGAGCTTCCGGGTGGGCGACGCCACCAGATGTTGTCTGACTGCGCGCGGCGCACCGGGGTCAGTTTCATCGGGGGGGCCATCGTCAAAGATCCGGTGTCCGGAGACCGCCACAACACTGCGCTCTTTTATCGAAACAACGGAGAGCTGAGTCTCAGCTACGGGAAGGTCCACCTCCCCGAGGAACCGGGATTTTGGGAGACCAGCCATTACCGGCCGTCGAGTAACCCTCCGGGCATCTTTCCGATCGGCGGATTCAAGCTGGGTCTCCAGATCTGCTCGGACGCCAATCGCGCCCAGGGCACACAATGGCTGGCGGCACACGGGGCCCACGCCATGCTCAATCCGCGAGCCACCGAGGCGGCCACCTATCAGCGCTGGCGGTTGGCCTTTCGGGCCGCCGCCTTGATGGCAGGCATCTACGTTCTTTCCACTCCCCGCCCGAGGCCCGAAGAAGGGGTTCTGCTGGGAGGTTGCTCGGTGGCCGTGGATCCCCAGGGCGAGGTGATCCTGGAGACGGAGGACACCGTCTCGGTGGTCACACTGTCTGCCAGCGAAGTCTTGCGCGCCCGCAAGGGGTATCCGGGTTACCTGGACTATCCGGCGGCAGCCTATTCGGAGTGGTGGGAGCGTTAAAGCCGTCCCACTCCGCACTCGCTCACTGAATTCGGGAAAACTCCCCAAGCGGGGAGTCGAGCAGACGGTCTTTCGACACTTCGAGGAGGAGATCCATGAGCTTCACTCGACGCAGTTTCCTGGGAGCCGGTTTGTCGTTGGCTGCATCGGGAGCAGCCACTTCGGGAATGACCATCGGCTCTGCAAGCGCCGGCCATTCGTCATTCGATCCTTGGGTGGAGGTTCACGCCGGGAACCTGCGCCACAACGTCGGGGAGATTCGGCGGCGGATCGCAGGCAGACCGATCCTGGCGGTCACCAAAAACAACGGCTACGGGATGGGGGTCGAGAACGCGGGCCGCTTGCTCGAGCCGATCGAAGCCGTCGCCGGTGTGGCCGTGGTCAAACTGGACGAGGCGTTTCGGCTGCGGGACTCCGGCTTCGCCAAACCGGTCCTGCTGATGGGCCCCTTCGACGAACTCAACCTCGAGGAGGCCGTGGCGCGGGACATCATTCCCATGATCTACACCCCCCTGGGGGAGAGCCTGGACAGGCTGGCGAGAAAGAGGCAGCGCCCGGC
>JBFGHF010000706.1:0-2289 GCA_041578355.1 Acidobacteriota bacterium | reverse complement strand
GGAGGATGGGTTTGTAGGTTTGTGGGTTGAGGACGAAGGACGGAAGACGGAAGACGGATGACGTCCAGCGGTCCAACTCACAGACGCAGCAATAGCCAGGTGGCAACCACCAGTCCGAAGGCGAGCGCCCAGCCGATGGCGAATCCCCTGAGGTCGGTGCTGTAGGCTTTTCGAAATGCCGCTCCGGCCGCACCCTTGACTGGCTGCAGCAGGTTCACCAGCAACAACTGCTTCCCTTCCTCGGCCGTTTTCCGAGACGGTCTCGGGTCGGTTAGAAGCGGCTCATCGAGATCGGCTTGGGCCGTGACCGAGGCCTGCTCAGAGTCCCCGTCGTCATCCGACGGAGTCTGCAACCTGCCGAAAAAGGAGTCTGTCTTGGCGCGGGGCTCGGCGGCGGTGAGCAGGCTGACGAGGACGAGAGCTGCGGTCCCGGCGAGCAGGGACATCAAGAAGACGTTGGCGTCCCAGTGATCCAGCCGGTCTCCTCTCAGGTAGTAGAGCAGGAAGTTGGTTCCGACGGCGACGATCAAGCTGGCCAGCGCGCCCCATCGATTGGCCCGAGACCACACGATTCCACCCAGAATGCTGATCCCCATGTAAGTGGCCAGAGTTTCGGTGAGAAGGAACGAATAGAGCACTTTCTCGATCAGGAAGATCGCGTAGAGCACTCCCAACATGGTGATCGCGAAGCCGCTCAGCCGGCCCACCCACAGGTAAAAGCGGTCGGAACGCCCCCTCACCAGGTGTTTGCGGAACAGACCCTGGGTGAACAAGGCCCCGCTGTCGACCATGAAGGCCGAACAGGTCGACATGTTGGCCGCCAGCACGCTGGCGATCAGCAATCCCAGCGAACCGGGAAAGAGAAGATGGCGGCAGGCAAATCCGAAAGCGTCTTCCGGGTCGGCCAGCGAGTCGGCACCGAACAGCCCTTTGGCGACGATGGCGGCCACGATCAGCCCCACCAGCGCCCACCCCACGGTGCAAAAGCGCTTGACGAAATTGCCGTAGAGAAAGCCGATCCTGCAGGTCCGCTCGTCCTTCCCCGTGCCCACGGCGGCCAGCATGTGAGGCTGGGCCATGATCCCGATCAGTCCGTTGAGGGTCAGCATGAGAATCACCCAGACGGTGATTCCCTCGGGAGCGGCCAGGGAGAACTTGTAGGCCTCCAGGCTCTCGCGCATTCCCGCCATTCCGCCGACCGCCATCCAACCGAGCGGGATCAGCATGAAAGAGAGCGCGATGATCAGAAAGCCCTGGAAAAAATCCGTCCACGCCGTCGCCAGCAAGCCGCCCAGAAAGCTGTAAAAAATGAAGATGACGGTCATGGCGATGACCACCGAATTGACGCCGATGTCGCCGCCCGCCGCCTGATTGATGACCTTGGCGGCGCCCTTGAGCATGCTGGCCGAATTGAGCGTGAAGAAGCAGAGGGCGAACACGGTGTAGATTCCGCCCATCCAGGTGCCGTAACGGTCCTCGGTCAGTTCCGCGATGGTGGTGCGGCGGATGCGGCGAAAAACCGGCGCCATGATCCAGTAGAAGGGAGTCGCGAACAGGTTTTTCCAGTGAAACCAGATTCCCGAGAACCCCATCGTGTAAACCGCACCCGCCAAGGAGACCGGCATCTCGGCATGAGTCCCGATACCGAAGCTCTGGCCGATCATCAGCCACTTCCCGAAGCGCCGCTTGCCCAGAAAGTAATGCTCCGTGTCCTGGATCTTGAGTCCGGCGATGACGCCCAACGCCGCCACGAAGACGAGGTAGCCGATGAGAATGACCCAATCGATGGTTTCGATTTGCATGCGAGCTTATTTGTATAGCGGCAGCGTCGCCCAAACACAAATTTCATCTGACGGGCGGACAGAGAAAAACACCACGGCACGAAGGCCAAGAGTGCGAGGCTTCTTGCCTAGCCTCCCCGCGGATGCAATCATGACCGGCAGGGGAGAAAGCCATGCAGCCACTTCGCTGGGGACTGATCGGGTGCGGGGACATCGCCGCCAAACGAGTGGCGCCGGGGTTGCGCGATTCCGGGAACTGCGACCTGGTGGCGGTGAGCCGCGCCCGCGTCGAACGGGCCGAGCCCTTCGCCAAGGAGTTCGGGGCGCGCCGCTGGTACGCCGACTGGCGAGAACTGGCGGCGGATCCCGAGATCGAGGCGGTTTACGTCGCCACTCCAGTCGTCCAGCACGCCGAGCAGACCGTCCACGCCGCACGGCTCGGCAAGCATGTTCTATGCGAAAAGCCGATGGGGCTGACCGTCGCGGAGTGCGAAGAGATGATCGACGC
>JBFGHF010000705.1:0-2307 GCA_041578355.1 Acidobacteriota bacterium | reverse complement strand
GCGGCACGCCGTCGCTGCGCTGTGCCGAGACTGTGCAACGGCGGCGGTCGGCGGTCGAGACGCCGGCTGAGCCATGCCGGATGCCGACATCCTGAACGCCTTTCAGCAACACCTGCTTGAAACCCGCGGGGGAGGCCTGAGGCCATGCTATACTCGCCCCCTGGAAACCCCCTTGGCCCGGTCCCACCGGTGGAAGGAGCGAACGCGATGCCCTCACTCTGGTCAGGTTCGATCTCTTTCGGATTGGTCTCGATTCCGGTCCGTCTCGAGGTGTCGCAGCGGAGCCGGAACGTCGGTTTCAACTTGCTTCACGAAGAATGCCTCAGCCGGATTCGACAAAAGCACTACTGCCCCTCCTGCGAGGAGTACGTGGAACGCGATGACCTGGTCAAAGGCTATCAATACGAGAAGGATCATTACGTCGTCATCACACCCGAGGATTTCGAGAAGGCCGACGGCGGCGCTTCCCGCAACATCGAAGTCGTGGCTTTCGTGGACAGCTCGGAACTCAAACCGGTCCACCTCAGCAAGACCTACTACCTGGTTCCCGAGGCAGGGGCGGAAAAAGCTTATCTGTTGCTCCTGGAAGCCATGCGGGACACGAAGAAGGTGGGCATCACCCGTTTCGTCATGCGGGGCAAGGAGTACATCGGCGCCGTCAGTCACGGAGGAAAAGGCTTGATGCTCCACATTCTCTTCCATAAGGGAGAATTCAAGCACCTCGAAGACGTCGTCAGCCTCCCCCAACTCGAAGTCAAGGACAAGGAGATCTCCCTGGCGGTTCAGATCATCGAGAACCTCACCGAGGATTTCTCCGAAGAGATGCTGACCGACGAGTACCGAGACCGGCTGATGGAAATGATCCGTCAGAAGATTGAGGGCGAACAAGTCATCCTGGCCGAGGTGAAACAGCCCGCCAAGGTGCTCGATCTGATGGAGGCTCTCAAGAAGAGTCTCGACGCAACCGCCAAGAAGAAGCCCGTCGCCCGGGTCGAAGAGCAGGAGACCCCGGCCAAGCAGCCCAAGCGAAAACGCGCTTGACCTCCCCGCTGGGCGGGAGCGAAAGATGGCCGAAGCGTCCCCGCGGGCATCGGGGCGACGAATCGAGGAACGACTTCCTCCATGTTGACGCAGTTCAGTCGCAGCGAGGCAGCCCGTGTTCTGAACGTGAAGGAGGGACGGCTTCGCTACTGGGACCGGATCGGTTTGGTGAAGCCTTCTCTCCGCGAGAAGGGGAAGTGCTATTACGATTTCCAGGACCTGATCTGCCTGCGGACCGCTCAAGGTCTCGTCGACGAAGGTCTCAGCGCGAGCCGGATCAAACAGAGCATCGTCCAACTCAAGGCGAAATTCCCGGGTTTCGAGAATCGACTGAGCAGCAAGCGGATCTATGTTTTCGGAAATCGTGTCATCATCAGCCATAAGAACCGGCTGATCGACAGCCACTCCGGCCAATTGCTCTTCAAATTCGACGTGGACGACTTGGCCGGCCATATCGACAGCACCGTGGAAAAGCTCGAAACCCGGCCGCGCAGCGCCGAGGAGTGGTTCCAGCGGGGGCTCAGCCAGGATTCCGACCCCGCCACCTATGACGACGCCATTCACTCCTACAAGCAGGCCGTCAAGCTCAGTCCCAGCTTGGCGGGGGCTTATGTGAACATGGGGACGGTCTATTACAAGCAGAAGCGCTTCGTCGATGCGCAGCGTTGTTTTCGGCTGGCCATTCAGCGCGAGCCCTATCACAGCAAAGCGGCGTTCAATCTCGGAAACGTCCTGGACGAGCTCAACTGCACCGAAGAGGCGGTCCAGTGGTACGAACGTGCCATGGAAGCCGACCCGACCTTCCCCGACGTTTACTTCAATCTGGCGGCGGCCAATGAAAAGCTGGGAAATTGGGAAACCGCCTTGCGCTACTGGAAAGCTTATCTTCAGTGCGACGAGAAGAGCCCCCACGGGAAGATCGTGCGTAAACGGATCAAACTGCTCGAGGCGGAGTTGGCGTAGCCTCCGGGATTTTGGGGCGTGTGGCCCAAGTCGCGGAACGCTGCGATTCGGCGCGAGTCCTCTTCCAGAGCCGCGTCGTGAGAACGCGGACCAGACGCAGCGGTGGTCGGTCTCCGTTCCCAGAGGAGTGCGGCCCGAATCAAGGTCGATGCGGGCGCAAAGAGCCCCGGAGGGGCGGTGTGAGAATAGTCCAGGGCCTTCAGCCCTGGGTATTCAGCCCCGGCCGAGTTTAGAGTCCCGGAGGGACGATTGAAAGCGCGGAGAGCAAGCCTTTTCTCAGCCCTCCCTGCGACTGGTGAAGGG
>JBFGHF010000704.1:0-2313 GCA_041578355.1 Acidobacteriota bacterium | reverse complement strand
GGCCAACCCGGCCTGGACGTCGATCCGGTCGATGATGGGGAAGTCCACGCGGATGGCGGCGATCGCACTCGTCCCGGTCCCGGACAGGTCGTAGGCGGCGGGGCCGAACGAAGCGGACACGGCTTCGCGAATTGAACAGGCACACGTCCAGGCAGTCCTCGAATACCGTTGCCCGGGGCGCCATCAGGAGCTGGCCCCCGTAGTAGCGGCAGTTGCTGATGACCGCGAAGGTCGCCCCGTAGCCGAGCCCGTCGAGCCGAATCTCGAAGGGACGAAGCGGCGCCGTCCAGAAATGCCTCATGCCCGCCCACCAGTAGGAGAAGGTGCCCAAGGTTCTTTTGAGTCGGGGGCTGGTCTGACGCAACACGTAGCCGTCCACACCGACCCCCGCCATCAGGTGGAAATAGCGCCCTCCGCCGCGCCCCAGGTGGATTCGCCGAGGTTGGCCCGAACGAATCAAGCGCAGAGCCCGGTCCGGCTGGCGCGGGATTCCCAATTCGGAGGCCAGGACGTTGGCGGTTCCCGAGGGCAGGAGAGCCACGGGCCGCTTCCAACGGACAGCCTCCGGTAGAGCGCCGTGGAGAGTACCGTCTCCCCCGAGGACGATCAACAGGTCCTTGTTCTCCAGGTCCAGCGGCGCGGGCTCGACACTCGAGGCGACCGCCTCGGTCTCGACACCCATCCCGTAAAGCCTCTCGACGATCCGGTTCAGCCTCTTCGCCGACAGCGGCAAGCGGCCCGAGACCGGGTTGTAGAGAAGCAGTGCCTTTCGAAACATTTCGGAAGCATTCTAAGCAAGTGAGGGGCCAATGGCGGGCGGCGGCCGCGAGCCGCAAGCCGCCAGCCGCCAGCCGCCTCATCAGTCCGCTTTCAAGTTGCCGGCCGCGGGTTCGGCCAAACCGCCCAAGCGCTCCAAAAACGTGTCACGAACCGCAACGAATTCGCTCCAGTAGCGCTTGTCGAGGGGCTTGTCCGATGGCCACTCGATTCGCTTGCGCGGATTCAGGTAGCGTCCGCGGCGATCTTGGATTCGATAGTCGAGGTGGGCGCCCGTGGCCAGACCGGTCGAGCCCACGCGCCCGATGGTTTGGCCCTGCTGAACGTTCTGCCCCACCTTGACCAGGATGCGGGATAGATGGGCGTAACCGGTGGTGTAGCCGTTGGCGTGCCGTATCTTGACGTGTTTGCCAAAGCCTCCGTTCCAGCCCGCCAGGACGACTCTGCCGCTGGCCGAAGCCAACACCGCCGTCCCCCGCGGCGCCGCGTAGTCCAGCGCCAGATGGGGCCGACGTTTTTTGAGGTTGGGGTGGAAACGCGCGTAGCTGAAGCCGGAAGAGATCCGGGGATGGTATCGAAAGGGGACTTTTAGAAACGCTTTCCGAACCGATCCCCCCTTCGCATCGAAAAACTTCTCGGTTCCCGTCTCGGGATTGGTGAAACGGAAGGCGTAGATGTCGCGCCCGCCCGTATGGAACTGGACCGCCAGGATCCTGCCGTATTTGACGAAGTCGCCTTCCCGGAACTTTTTTTCGAAGATCACCTTGAACCAGTCGCCTGCCTGAAGAGCCGTGAAATCGACGTCCCACTGCAGCACTTCCAGCAGTTCGGCGATCAGTTGATCGCCCTCGCCCATCCTCTTGAGAGTGTGGTAGAGCGAGTCGGGCATGACCGCGGAGATCTCGCTGACTTGGACATCGAAATCGTGCCGGCCCAGTTCCGCCCGATAGCGATCCTCCGAGTAGCGAACGTCGAGAAACTCTTCATCGCTGATTTCGTAATGCAGACTCTGGAGTCGGCCGTCCTCCAGAAATCCCAATTGCAAACGATTTCCCGCCCGAACGCGATTCAGGTTGTAGACATCCCGGGTGTCTTCGATGAGCTGGTGGATATCGGGCGGCTCGAGGTCGTGCTTGAAGAGGACTTCCTGAAGCGTGGAGTTGCGCGGAAATCGTTCCTCGACTACCCGCAGCTCGGGCGCCCGCTCCACGACCTCCTGCTCCTCAACCGCGGTCTGGGCGACGGGGGGCTCGGCCGGAGGCGCGGGCTGCAGACCGAGCAGGAGCAGGGCCGACATCAAGAACAACACCAGTATCAACGCTCTCACTTTGTTTTCTCTCCCGCGTTTCAGAACGGGCTCGCAGCCTGCCGGGTCAAGGCCGTTCGATCCTGTCGTGAAGCCGTTGCTCCACGATCTCGGGAACCAATCCGGTGACCGATCCTCCCCAGCGGCACACCTCCTTGACCAGACTCGAACTCAAGTACGAATACTCCTGGGCCGGGACCATGAAGACCGTCTCGATCTCAGACCGCAGC
>JBFGHF010000703.1:0-2315 GCA_041578355.1 Acidobacteriota bacterium | reverse complement strand
GGCGCCGTAGGAATGGCCGGCGTGGGTCAATACTCCACGCAGATGCAAGCCCTCAGCTCCATCGATGGTCCTTGCCAGGGTGATGAGAAGTTCCGAGTCCGCAGGCACGCCGGAACGGTGGTAGCCGGAATCGATCTCGATGAAGAGGGAGAAACGGCCTCCGGTCGCCCCTACCCGGTCCGCCAGCGCTTGGGTGACGAAAAGGTCGTCGGTCAGCAGACTCACAACCGCCGAGTGGAGGCCCTGCAGGGCCTCGACGCGGCTCAGCTTGTCGGGTGCGATCGTAACGGCGTAGATCAAGTCCTTCCAGCCGCGAGCCGCGAAATACTCGGCCTCGCGCAGAGTCGAGACCGTGATCCCGCCCGAATGTCCGCGGGTAGCTCGCCGAGCGATCTCGTGGCATTTGGCGGTCTTGAGATGGGGACGCAGATCGACGCCCAATCGGTGGGCTCGTTGCGACATGGCCCGGAGATTGCGCTCGAGGACCGAGCGATCCAGAAGCAGCGCCGGAGTCGGCAATTCCAGCAGGCTGGCGGGGAGGTTCAACGGGGAGTCTCCCGCACGAACGGGATTCCTCGAGCATGCTCGCCTCGCCAACCCCCTTCCCAATCCCGCAACCCCAAGAGCTTTTCACCCAACTCCGTGAGGCGGGCGGGACGGTTCGCTTGCTCCTCTCTTCGCCGCGGATCCCCGGGGAAAGCGATTCCCTCGGGCGAGGAGCGCCGACGCCAGCATTCGATTCTTTGGCGCCGCATCTCTTCATTCTCTTCCTGAGCCGGGAACATGGAAATGTACTGCGCCATTCGGGGTCTGTCCGTGCGGTTGACAGAGGTGCCGTGGGGCAGCGCGCAGTGCCAGATCAAAAGGTCGCCGGCACGGGTTTCCAAGCGGCGCACTTCCTCTCCCCGCAAAGCGGGCCTCCAGGGATCGCGTCCTTTGGGCTGACTCTCAATCCACTCCTCCAGATTGCGGAAGATCTCCGGGACGCACTGAAAGCCGCCTTGTGCGGCGTCGGTGTCCGTCAGGCAGAGGATGCCCTGCACCGAAAAGGGGATAGGACGAAGCGAGGTGTCGACGTCCCAGTGAATGAAACCCCGAAAATCCCAGTCGGGCCGAGCCGGGGGGTTGAAGTTGACGCGATCGATCGTGACCCAGAGCTGATCCTGTTCAAAAATCTCGCGAAAGGCCTGATAGACGCGGGGGTGTTGTCGGTTGTTCCAAAGCGACTGATGGTGGAACATCTCGACCATGCCGCTGTAGTTGAGTTCCTCCATCTGGTTGGGTTGAGGCCGTGGATACCAGGTCTCCGGATCGTCCGGGTCCATCTCCTGGAAGTCGTGAATGGCGTCCACCACCGCCCGCAGATTCTCAGGCGGCACGGCTTGCGGAATCACGACATAGCCGTTTTCCTGCCAAAAAATGCGATCTTGGGCGCTGAGAACGCTCATTTCAGTCCCTGGTCTTCCGGTCTAAATCGCCTCGCTGACACTGGCCAGATGAAAGTTGTCGGCTTTCAGGGGTGGCGCCACGATGGGCCGGCCGACGGAGCTGTTTTCACCCGCCGCCACGCGGACCGGCTCACCCAGGGCCACGACGCTGCGAAACAGCTCGACCAACGATTGATTGAATCGGAAGTTGTTAACCGGGCGCGCCAGACGTCCGTTCTCGATCAGGAAAGTCCCGTCGCGGGTCAGGCCCGTGTAGGAGATGGTTCGAGGATTGAGGCCGCGTATGTACCAGAACCTGGTGATCAGAACTCCCCGCTTCGTCGTCCGGATCATTTCCTCCAGCGAAGTCGTCGACCCGGAGAGAATCAAGTTGGAGGGTTGGGCCAGGGGTTCCGTCTGCTTTTGCCGGGCCCAGAAACGAGAGCGCGAGAGGTTCAGCAGCCGTCCCTTGTCGACCCAGACCACGGGTCGTATGGGGAGTCCTTCGTCGTCGAAAGCGTCGGTTTGAGCATCCTGGCGCGCGGGATCGGAAGTCAATGTGATCGAGGCGTCGAAGAGCTTCTCTCCGATCCGGTTTCCGCCACCCGGCTTGGAGAAGAAAGACCTTCCCTCATCGGCCTGGCGGGCGTCCAAGGCACGCATCATCCGCAGCAGCAACATGCCTACGGCCGTCGCTTCCAGCACCACGGTGTATCGGCCCGGTTCCAGGGTCGTGGAACCACTCCAGTCGCGGCACTTGCGGACCGCGTCGGCGGCGATTCGGCTGCTTTCGATTCGATCCCAGTCCGCGGCCTCGTCCCCCGCCCACCCCGAAGATGAGCCGTCAGGCGAGCGCACAGTCAGAGTCGAGGCTGCCGCTGTTGCATG
>JBFGHF010000702.1:0-2324 GCA_041578355.1 Acidobacteriota bacterium | reverse complement strand
CCTCGCCGCCGCCGGCTTTGTTGCGCTCGCTCGGAATATGGCCCGATATGCCTCACTCGCGACGCCGCGCCGGACGACGACGATGACTCGCTGACCGGTGGCTCAGAACTTATGACGCGGTGCACTAGGCGCGACTGTCGAAGCCCGGCACTCTCATAGCAGCTTGTCTCGAATCCACTCGACCCTCTTGCGGTTCGCTCCCAGGTCGGAGTAGCCGATGCGGGAAGCCGAGCGAATATGGACCACGCCGGCCTGCCGATCGAGGAGCAACTCGACATCATCCTGAAATCGCCAAAGCCGAGTCGTGAAAACGTAATGCAGGTAGCCGTCTGTTTCCTCGATCAAGCGGGCGCTCGGCTCGTTCGAGAGGGCGTCTTTGATTCTCTGCAGCGGCTCAGCACCGGCTACCCGCAGAGCTTCCACCGCATGAAGTTCGTCGCCTGCTTGACTCGATACGCAGTTGGGCCGCTGCGGGCAGGGCGCCAGACTTCCAGCGGTGACGCCTCCGGCCACCGATTCCGCTCCCGCTCTGCGGATCAACATCACGGCTACAGCCAAGACAATCAAACCCGCCAACGCGGTCAGAGCGAATCCCACACCTCTCCTCTTTAGACTACGTTTCAACGCTCCTTAATGTTATCAGTCACACCGTGATGGAAGCCAAGTAACGAGGAGTCCCTGCCAAGCAAGTGGGAAACAGGGCTCGAAGGCCCGATTCACAAGCAAGGCGGAAGCTTGCTTCGCTCCCTGTTCCGCCATCCAGGGAGCCCGTCTTGAATGATCCGAAAACCTGGACGGCTATCTTCCGGGCCGCGTCACCGCTACGGGCTCGGCCTGCTCCGCTTTTTTCACATGCTTGTCGAACCAGTCGATCATCTCGGCAAGCGCGTGGAGCACCGACTCGCGGGCGGCGTAGCCGTGCGACTCGTGGGGCAGCATCACCAGTCGGGCCGTGGCGCCGTGGCCTTTCAGCGCGTGGTAGAGGCGCCGCGACTGGATGGGAAAGGTGCCGGAGTTGTTGTCGGCATCGCCGTGAATCAACAGAATCGGTTCATTGATCTTGTCGGCGTGCATGAAAGGGGACATCGCGAAGTAGACTTCGGGCGCTTCCCAGAAGGTCCGCCTTTCGTTTTGGAATCCGAAAGGAGTGAGGGTGCGGTTGTAGGCGCCGCTGCGCGCGATGCCGCTTTTGAAGAGGTCCGAGTGGGCCAGCAGGTTGGCCGTCATGAAGGCGCCGTAGCTGTGTCCACCGATCCCGATCCGGTCACGGTCCGCGATTCCCATTTCCACCACTTTGTCGACGGCGGCCTGGGCGTTCATCACGAGCTGTTTGACGAACGTGTCATTGCCGTCTTCGCCCACCACCGGCATCGCCGGGCCGTCGAAGACCGCGTAGCCCTGGGTCAGAAAGAACATGTGGCTCGACCCGGAAAAACGCGAGAATCGGTTGGGCGACCCCCGCACCTGCCCGGCCACGCTGGGGTCGTTGTATTCGCGCGGATAGGCCCACACGACGACCGGCAATCTCTCGCCGGGCTGATGGTTCGCGGGAAGATAGAGTTGGCCTGAAAGCGGGACGCCGTCTTCTCGTTCGTAGGTCACGAGTTGACGGGAGATCCCCCGCAGCTGAGGCGCCGGATCGGTGAAGTCGGTCAGGGCCCGCCGCTCTCCCAGTTCTTGGTCGCGGAAGTAGTAATTGGGCGGATCCGTCTTGGTCTCGAAACTGGTGACGAGTTTGATTCCCCGGTCGTCGAGCACATCCGCAACACTCTCGTAGGTCCCCTCGGCTGCCTGGAAGATGCGTTCTTTTTCCGCAGTAACGAGATTGAAGCGGTCCAGAAAGGGGTGGTCGCCCCGAGGAGACGCCCCCCTGCCCGAAAGGAGGATCCAGTCTCCGTCTTGGACCATCACCGCCCTTCCCCTGGAGTCGGTGCGCATTTGCGGGCGGCCGGGATCGGCATAGCCGTCGTAGGCGCTGTGCTCCCAAAGCAGTCTCAAGCCCGCAGGATCGAGCTGCAGAAGGGATGTCCTCCGCCATTGTTTTCGCCTGTCGTACTCGTACAGCATGGCGCTCCCGTCTTCGCCCCAGGACGCTCCTGAAAAGCGAGCGGTGGTTCGGGCGACCTCTCGGGGTTCGCCATCGAGGCTGTCGAGCAGAATCAGTCGGTCCCGGTGCTCCGTCTCTTTACGCGGATCTCCGTCGTCCAGCGCCTCGACCCAGATCAGCGACGAGTCGCGCGGACCCACCCACTGGTGACTGCGGGGGCCGGTAGCCACGCCTCCAATCGGGATTTCATCGCCCAGTGGCTGTCGCAGCAGCTCTT
>JBFGHF010000701.1:0-2331 GCA_041578355.1 Acidobacteriota bacterium | reverse complement strand
TCGCTCTCGCTCTCGGTCTCGCTCTTGGCCAAACACGTCCTCAAGAACGAAGCTCGGTAAGGTTTGCCTCTGCCGATTCGGCCGCCGCCCCCGAGTCCCGGCCCCGAGCCTCCCATTATTTTTCCGACTTTGACGGAACCTCAGCCCCCCGAATTCCGTGTAAGATATCGATATGGCGACGACTGCTACGTGCGCAGAGGCTTTCGTAGGTTTCGGCGACAACGCATTGGTATCCGCCTACCTGGAGGGGGACGAAGATGCTTTCGAGGCCCTCGTCTATCGTTATCAAGACAAGTTGGTCAACTATCTGAACAACCTGTTGCACGATTACGAGCTGGCTGTGGATCTGGCCCAGGAAGCCTTCATTCGCGTTTACCGCAACGCCTACAGGTATCGCGGCCAATATCAGTTCTCGACCTGGATCTACCGCATCGCCACCAACTTGGCGATCGACGAGATCCGGCGCCGGGAGCGCAAGGGCCGTTTTTTCTTCTACAACGTGATGTCGCTTTTTCAGAAGGACGACAGGCCCTTTCCCTTGCCCGACTTGCGGGAGTCGCCGGAAAAGGCTTTGCACCGGAAAGAGAAGCTGGAACGTCTTCAAGCGGCGATAGACAGTCTACCCGAGAAGTATCGCTTGGCCTTCATGCTCAAGGAAGCCCAGGAGCTTTCTTACGATGAAACGAGCCGCGTACTGAATATTTCGCTGGGAACGGCCAAATCTCGCATCCACCGAGCCAAGCTGTTGCTCAGGGACAAACTCAGGGACGCATTATGAGTTGTCAACGTGTCGCACAGCTCCTCGCCGAAAGCGTGGCAGCCGCTGATCGGGACGGGGTGAGGAAGCACCTCGAGAGCTGTGAGGAATGCCGGTCTCTTCTGACCCAACTGGAGGAGCTCGAAGCTCTTCGAGTTGCGCTCGCCCGGTGCCAGCGGGCCCCGCAAGACTTTTCCTCGCGGGTGTTCCGGGCGGTCGAAGAAACCAGGCGCACCACCCACCGCAAGCTGATGGCCACAGTGGGGGCGGCGGCGCTGGGGTTGGTCATGACGGCCGGCTATTATTCGACGGGGTCGGAAGTTTCAGGGCGCATTGCTCCGTCGTCCGTGCCGGAGTCGGAAACCAGTGGCTACCCCGATCGGCCGATGCCGATTTCGGGATTCCCCTTCGCGGGAGACCAGCCCTTGTCGTTGGAAGTACCCTTCGTGGAGGTGGAACTGATCGATCCCATGGGCAAGATCCGGATCGTCCGGTTGCCCGCACGGATCGAAATTCGCCAAAGGGACCTGGGACGGGATTCCACGAGGCCGGTCAGTTATTAGCCGAGTTTTTTCCGCTACAATCGTCGAAGCGCCGGGATGTTGAATTCAAGGCTACCAAGAATGTCCACAGGGGCGGTAATGGGCAGTAACGGGCAGCGTTTCTTGTTCGTCACGGTCACGCTCCTTCCGGGCCTCTTTCTGGCTCTTTTCGCGGGTGGGGGCGCCCTCCACAATCCTTCGGACGGAACCCTTCCCGAGAACTCCCTGGTGCGCATTTATCTCGAAAAGGAGATGGACGGCATCCTGGTGCGAGACCGTTTCGTCCCCCAGGCCAAGGTCGTGGAGATGACCGAATTCGTGGGCGTGGTCGTGGACCACGACGGCCACATCGTTTCCTACGTTGGCGACCATTGGCCCCAGCACACTACCGACTCCTACCGGTTTCGAGCGCAAGCTCACGACGGCAAAGTCTACAATCTGCATCTGGTGGGAGTGGATCAACGCCTCTCCCTGGCGGTGCTCAAGTCGCCCCAGCCGCTGGGGCGAGCGATCGACTACAGCCCCCGAGGCGTCCTCAAGCATTTCACAGTCGTTTCGGCCGGAACAGGGTCCTGGACCACCGCCGGCCCTTGCGTCCGCGATCTGGAAGAAAAGCAGTGGCTCCCGGTCAAGAAACTGAGTCTCTCCGGCTTGGATCTCTCCTGTTCCTGGGTGGGGAGCCCGGTGCTCGACTTGGAGGGACGCCTGCTGGGCATTCTCACCGAGGCCGAGGCTCACCCCTTCACTCGGAAGTTCTCCGTGGCCTACATGCTGGCCAAGGACGTGGTGCGCTCCTCGGTCAAGGAGGTGACGGCGCGGCAGCAGAGCCTCGGCGCCGGTTGGCTCGGAATCTATCTGGGTGACGACCCTTCGGGGATTCGAATCGAACGAGTGAGGGAGCGAAGCCCGGCCCAACGGGCCGGTTTTCGCGCAGGGGACCTCATCACCGAAATGGAAGGCCGTCGGATTTCGGCGCAGGAGTTGAAGGCCTGGATCCGTTGGAAGGGCCCCGGGGATAGCACCCGTTTCACC
>JBFGHF010000700.1:0-2333 GCA_041578355.1 Acidobacteriota bacterium | reverse complement strand
GCGATCCCCTGGAGGGCTCTCCGGCAGTGGAAGGGGGCAGACGAGACGCAACCGCCCTTCACCTGGAGAACTTTCTGGAATGCCTGCGCAGCCGACAGAGCTGCCAGTGCGATCTGGAGACGGGACATCGCTCCAATACTTTCGCCCTGCTCGCAAACATCTCGCTCGAGACCGGCAGCCGAATCACCTGGGACCCGAAGAAGGAGCGCATCCTCGATCCCGAGGAAGCCAACGATTTGCTCGACGTCGAGTACCGGGCGCCCTGGAAACACGAATCGATTCAGGCAGGATGACAGGAGTGTGTGAGAGCTTCCCCGGAGTGCGGCACCGAAGCGCTAGCGGAGCTGCAGCCCTGTCATCGCCCGGAATCTTCGATAGTTTGAGAAGAAGAGCGGAGGCTGTCGCCTCCGCACTCCCTGGCCGGACTCCGGCTCTCTTAACTCTCTTCCTGTTTCCAGCACTCCTCCCCGCCCAGGATTGGCCCTCCTACGGCGGAGACCCGGGCGGCAGCAAATACTCCGAATTGAGGCAGATCAACCGCGACAACGTCACCCGGCTCGAGGTCGCCTGGACCTACAGCACCGGAGAGTTGGAGAGCATCGATTCCGATCTCGTGAGACGCCAATGGACCTTTGAAGCGACTCCGCTGGCGGTCGACGGCATTCTCTACGTGGTCACACCCCTGAACCGGCTGATCGCGCTCGACGGCGAAACGGGAAAAGAGATCTGGCGCTTCGATCCGCAGCTGGCGCTGGAAAGACCCACCAATCTCTTCGCCAATCGAGGCGCCGCCTACTGGCGCGGCGGCCAGGACGAAAAGATCTTCTTCGGAACGCTCGACGGCCGGCTCTTCGCGGTCGACCGCCACCGCGGAAAACCCGTGGAGAGCTTCGGAGAGGGCGGTTTCGTGGATTTGAAGAAGGGCATGGTGGAGGGCTTCGAGCGGGCTCGCTACGGGATGACCTCGCCGCCCGCCGTCTTTCGCGATCTGGTCATCACCGGTGCCCAGGTGCCCGACGGCGAGCCGCAAGGACCCAGCGGCGACGTTCGGGCCTTCGACGCGCGAACCGGAAAGCTGGTGTGGCGCTTCCACACCGTTCCCCGTCCGGGCGAATTTGGCCAAGAGACCTGGCAAGGCGATTCCTGGAAACGGCGGGGCGGGGTCAACGTCTGGTCGGTGATGAGCGTCGACGAGGAGAACGGTCTGGTCTTCCTGCCCCTCACCTCGCCCGCTTACGACTACTACGGCGGCGACCGCAAAGGCGCCAACCTGTTCGGCGATTCCCTGGTGGCGCTGGAGGCCGCCACGGGGAAGAGAAGATGGCACTTTCAGACCATCCACCACAATCTCTGGGACTACGATCTGCCCGCACAGCCCAATCTGATCACACTCGAGCGGGACGGCGAGAAGATCTCGGCCGTGGCTCAGGTGACCAAGACCGGCTTCGTCTTTCTCTTCGACAGGCTGAGCGGCAAACCGCTGTTTGAGATCCAGGAAAGGCGGGCACCCAAAGGAAAGATCGCGGGCGAGCAGTACTGGCCGACCCAGCCCTTCCCTTCCCGACCTCCGCCCTTCGCCCGGCAGACGATGAGGCGCGACGAGTTGACCGACGTGACGCCGGAATCGCGAGCCGAATGCGAAAAGCTCGCCGAGGGGGCAGTCCTCAATCCGCTCTATGGCCCTTTCAGCGACAAGTATCACGTGATGTTTCCGGGGACCAACGGCGGCGCCAACTGGGGCGGCGCCTCCTTCGATCCCGAGACGGGCGTCCTTTACGCCAACTCCATGGACGTGGGGACCATCGCCCGGATGGTGGAGCGACCCGAAGGTTCGCTGGTCCCCTTTCGGAGGCGCGGCAAGGGGACCCGCAATTCGCGGTTCTGGGACTCCAATCTCTACCCCTGCCAGAAGCCGCCTTGGGGCCACCTCACCGCCATCGACCTGGTTGGAGGAGAAATCAAGTGGCGGGCGGTCCTGGGAGAGTACGACGAACTGACCCGGAGGGGCGTCCCCAAGACGGGAGCGTCCAATCTGGGCGGATCGATCGTCACGGCCGGGGGGCTTTTGTTTATCGGCGCCACCAACGACAGCCGTTTCCGGGCGTTCGACAAGAGCACCGGCAACGAGCTGTGGGCGGTCCGGATTCCAGCCAGCGGTCACGCCACGCCAATTACCTACACGGGCAAGAAGTCCGGCCGGCAGTTCGTGGTGATCGCCGCCGGGGGAGGCAACAAATACAACACCGATATCTCCGACATGCTGGTGGCGTTTGCCTTGCCCTAGGACTTGGGGCCTGGGGCCTGGGACTTGGGGTTTGGGGCTTGGGACCTGG
>JBFGHF010000699.1:0-2345 GCA_041578355.1 Acidobacteriota bacterium | reverse complement strand
TTCTCGCCGTCCAACTCGACGGCTCGCTGCAACAAGGGCAAGGCCTTACGTTGCTTTCCCTGTCGCAGCAGCACCATGGCGAAATCACTCTGGAAGGCGGCGTCTTGGGGCTTGATCTCGACGGCCCGCTGAAGATTGGATTCGGCCTCGCTGAACTGGCCGAGCGCGGCCAAGGTGAGTCCGCAAAGGTGCAGATAGGCTGGATTCTCACCATCGTCGCCCAGGGCTCTGCGAATCGTCGTCAAGGCCTCGAAGTACTTTTCTTGTCGAAAAGCCTCGAGAGCCTCGTCGTAGAGATCGCCGACTGGCGCTGGAAATACGAAGGCGCCGCAGAGGGCCACCCATCCGAATAGGAACCAGATTGGCCGAAGGCTGCAACAATGAAGGCTCTGACCCGGCTTCGCCACGCTGCCATTTTATCACCGCCCTTCCCCGGGGCTCTTCACCCGCATGAACCCGAGGAAACCGTGAGAAGGCTCGCCGTGTCCGCCCAGGGCCTCGCCATGATCCGAGGTGAGGACGATCAGCGAGGACTCCAGCAGTTTCGCCTCTTCGAGAAACTGCCAGAACCGGCTCAGCTGGTCGGAGACGTAGTCGACTTCCCCCGCGTAGGTCTGGGGCTAGGGCGCAGGCGGAGCGTAGGGCAAGTGCGGGTCGTAGAGACGAATCCAGGCGAAGAACGGACCCTGCGAGCGTTTGGCGATCCAGGAACGAGCGCGCCGCAACGTTTCCTCGGCCCGACGCTCGGGCAGCCCCTGCAAATCGTCGTCGTACACTTCGAAGCCCTGCTCCAGTCCCAGACCCTCGCGCAAGACCAGCGAACTGAGGAAGGCGCCGGTTCGATAACCCTCTTGCCTTAGGATTTCGGCAAGGGTCGAGGATTGAGGGGCGAGTACGAATCCGACATTGTCGCGAACCTCGGGTTTATTCCGGACCTGGCACCAGACCTTGGGATTTCCAGGTCGCGATCTGGCGCTCCAGTTCCTTGCGCTGGGCGTCGGGCACCCTCTCGGCGGGCATCAAATCGAGATAGAGACGGAACTCAGAGGCCGCATCGGGAATCTCGCCCTGCATGGCGTGGATCACCCCCAGCGGCAGCAGGCCGAACGGATATTCTCGATCGTTGCCCGCTGTATGGTAGAGCCGCGAAAGCGATTCTTCGGCCGGGCCGTAGCGCTCCAGGTAGAAACTGGACAGTCCGTGCCACATCAAGGCCTGGGACAGCGCTTCGTCCAGCTCAAGGATCCTGCTCGCCCACTTCAGCGTCTCTTCCCAGTCACTTTCCTCGACGGCGATCTGGGCCATCGCCAGATAGGGCTCGATGAACTTCGGCTCTTCCGCGATGGCCCGCTCAAAAGACTCGCGGGCGGCCTTCTTGTCGCCACGGCTCATCTGGACCCGCCCCAACATGTCCCAAGCAGCGGAGAATTCCGGGTATTTTTGAAGGGCGCGTTGAAGTTCTTTGGAGATCTTGTTGGTATTGGGCTTTTCGGAGGCCAGTTCCCTGGTGGCTTTTTCGAACGCCTTTCGGGCTTCTTTGGGCGCCCTCAATGTACTCAGGCTGACCCGGGTGGCTCCGGGATCGGCCAACGAGCGCAGAACGATGATCCCGATTTCGGGATTGTCGAAGGCGCTACGCGTGCGCAGCTGGATCACCTCCGAGCTGAGACCCGGTCGAGGAGCGGCGCGAACTTCGCAGCCGGCCAAACTGACCTGGCCATGCCCCATCGAGGGCACTTCGTCCAGGTTGACCCGCCCCCCCGGATCGGCCACCTTGACCACACTTTCGAGCGCGCCGTTGTTGCTGCCGCCCACTCCGGGGTCGAGCCAATCGTCATTCCTGGGTCCGCCGACATCGAATGCAAAACTGCCGTCGGATGTGGTCAGGGTCTGCTGCGTGATCCGGCCGTTGCAGACGAACTCGACCTGGATCAGGTCTTGGGGCGGTTGACCGTTCTCGAGCAGGATCTTTCCAGCCAGAGTCACGGTCATCATATGCGCGGTTTTGCGGTGATGAGTGCTGCTCAGGTTGCGGGCGTTTTGAGCGAGAGCCGAAGAGGCGATCAGACCGGGGAGGAAAAGGACCAACACGCAGAACGCTCGACGATCGGACCGACGAATCGAGGACAGCATTTTTGACGGCCTCCTGAAGCCCGGGTTTGGCCACTCATGGTAGACCTTCCCGTTCGACCGAATCAAGCAAACGGGATCCGGAAGACCCCGGAGGACGCCGAGAACGGAGAGTCACGCTGAGGTCGCGGATTGCCTTTTCCAGTTGGCCTACCTACAATACCGCTACCGGACGCCCACTGCTCTTCACTGCCTCGGGGCGACCCGGCACCACA
>JBFGHF010000698.1:0-2348 GCA_041578355.1 Acidobacteriota bacterium | reverse complement strand
CGCCTCTTCAAAAGAGAGGCCATGTTTGAGTTGATTCTGGCGGTCCTTCTCGTCATCCCACTCAACCCTCACCCGTGCCAAGTATAGCCCAATGACTTACTAAGTCAATGACCTATCAAGCGAAGCGGAAAAGTCGAGGACCTGCTGCCGTCTCATTCACTAGAAGTCGCTGCGACGGGGGATTTCCCGGAGGCACTCGGAGTCATGCTGGGGGCGGACGCTCAGGGACTGACTGCCAAGTCCCGTCCGGAATTCGACAATCGCTCGCCTCCGGTTGACAGCCGGAAGATTGGACCGGGAGGGTTTTGTCTGCGGCTCCTTACCCCCGCTTCCGATAAATATGCGTGGCGTGGCCGTAAAAGCTTTCGGCGGCTTCCATGACGGTCTCGGAGAGCGTGGGATGAGCGTGGATGGTGGCGGCCAGGTCCTCGGCCACGGCGGCCATCTCGACGGCCAGGACGCCCTCGGCGATCAGCTCCCCGGCGCCGGGACCGACGATTCCCACACCCAGCACCCGCTCGCTCTCGGGGTCGAAGAGGATCTTGGTCAGGCCTTCGGTGCGGTCCAAGGTCAGGGCGCGGCCGGAAGCGGCCCAGGGGAAGCGGGCCACCTTGACTTCCTTCCCTTCGGCTTTGGCTTCGTTCTCGGTCAATCCGCACCAGGCGATTTCGGGGTCGGTGAAGACGACCGCCGGGATGGCCAGATTGTCGAAGGCGGCGGCACGGCCCGCGATCACCTCGGCCGCGACCTTGCCTTCGCGCGAGGCCTTGTGGGCCAGCATGGGCTGGCCCGCCACATCCCCGATGGCGTAGATGTTGGGCTGGGCCGTGCGGCACTTTTCGTCGATCACCACGAATCCTGAGCCGTCCACCTCGACGCCGATCTTGTCAAGCCCGAGGTTTTCCGAGTTGGGACGCCTTCCCACCGCCACCAGGACCTGGTCGAAGACCGCCTTCTTGGTTTCGATTTCGCCTTCGAATTCGACTTCGATCCCTTTCTTGACTTCCTTCATCCCCACGACTTTGCTGTTGAGATGAACGCCCTGGAAGGATTTACGGACTCGTTTTTCCAGCGGCCGAACCAGGTCTCTGTCGCAGCCCGGCAGTAGACCGTCGGTCAGTTCGACGACCGAGACCTTGCTGCCCAGGGCGGCGTAGACGGTGCCCATTTCCAGCCCGATGTAGCCTCCGCCCACGACCAGGAGCGTCTCGGGGACCTCCTTGAGCTCCAAGCCGCCCGTCGAATTGATGACTCGGTCGCTCTTCAGTTCGATGCCAGGAATCGCCATGTTGCGGGATCCGGTTGCGATGATGGCGTTCTTGAAACGGATCGAGCCGTTTCCCTCGACTCGAAGGGTGTTCGCATCCTCGAACACGGCGCGTCCCTGCACAGAATCGACGCCCCGCAGCTTGGCGATCTGAGAGACTCCGCCGGTGAGCTTCTTGACCACGTCGTCCTTCCACTGGCGGATGCGGTCGACGTCTATCTTGGGCTTTCCGAAGTCGATGCCGAACTCCTTGGCGTGTTCGGCTTCATTGAGAAGTTCGGCGACGTGAAGCAGTGCCTTGGAGGGGATGCAGCCGACATAAAGGCACACCCCGCCCGGCGCCTCCCGCTCGTCCACCAACACGGTCTTGAGTCCGTGATCGGCGGCATGGAACGCGGCGGCGTAGCCTCCGGGGCCAGCGCCGATGACAACCACATCTGCTTCTTTGGAAAGCTCGCTCATGACGTCCTCCGTCTTCCGTCTTCCGTCTTCTGTCTTCTGTCTTCCGTCCTGGCGGTGCGAGGTGGCGCCGTCGGCGGGGCCTTTGTCGATCGCGTCTACGACCCCGACATGAAGCGACAGCCTGCACAGCAGCGGAAGATCAGTCCAGTTTCTCGATCACGGCGTCGGCGAACTCATCGGTGCTCGCCGTTCCCTTGAGGTCGCGCGTCAGCTTCTTGCCTTCGGTCGTGACTCTGGTGACCGCCGACCAGATTCGATCCGCCGTTTTTTCCATTCCCAAATGGCGCAGCATGAGGATGCCGCTGAAGAGCACCGCCATCGGATTTGCGAGGTTCTTCCCCGCGATATCGGGAGCGCTGCCGTGTACGGCTTCGAAGACCGCACAGTCTTTTCCGATGTTGGCGCCCGGTACGACTCCCAGACCTCCCACCAAGCCGGCGCAGAGGTCCGAGACGATGTCGCCGTAGAGGTTGGTGAGCAGCAGAATGTCGTATTTCTGGGGGTTGAGGACCAACTGCATGGCCAGATTGTCGACGATCACCTCTTCGTACTCGATATCGGGGTATTGAGCGGCCACGCCTTGACAGCTGGCCAGAAAGAGCCCGTCGCTGACCTTCAT
>JBFGHF010000697.1:0-2352 GCA_041578355.1 Acidobacteriota bacterium | reverse complement strand
TCCGAGCCGGCGTTGTAAAGCCAAATGGCCAGGTTGTGAAGAAGGTCCCAGTCGACCGCGGTCGGAATCACAAAGGGGGCGATCAGTCCGGATTCCGTTTTCCGGTCAAGTTCCCGGCTCGCCTCCAGAAAACCCCTTCCCGTCTGGATCTGCTCGGGATCCACCATGTCCCGCCAATACCAGAGCACCCGGAGGTCCCAGGTCTGTCGCTTCGCATAGGCGATCGACCCCAACGACTCGAAATAGGGCACCCAGGTATCGCCCATTTGGGCCACGAGGGGGGGATTCGATGGTGCGGTGATGTAGTCGGAGAAGAATCGAAATGCATCTCCCCAAGCCACCAGATCGAGCTTGGTGGAGATCCCGGTTGCTTCCTCGAATCGAGCGAGCTCGCCGAAGATCGTTTTTTGGCCCAGCAGTTGACGCAAAGTCTCGGATTGCGTGGTTGGATCCAAGGGTGCGCGGAAAAGACGTTCCGAATGCACTTCCAGGAAGGCTTTCACTTCCTCTTCCGAAAGGGGTGTTCCCAGGTCGGCTTCCTCGGCCATCCGCACCAGACGCACGGCTTCCCCGTCTTGCCCGTGCGCGATGCGGACCAACCCGGTCAGCAGCAAGAGAAACCAAGCGGGTCGCAGAATGCACCACCCCAGCCGCTCGAGCCGGTCGGTTCGATTTCCGATTCCGTCCATTGTGCCGCCGATTCTAACAGGAGCAGCCTTTCCGTCCACCTCACGGGCCGTTGGACAAAGCTGGCTCGAACGAGGAAGATGGGGGCGTGGAGTCAGCGCACACGGTATACGTGGTGGACGACGACCCATCCGTTCTCAAGGCGCTGGAGCGCCTCTTGGAAACAGCGGGCTATTCCGTCGAGCTGTTCGAATCTCCGGCAGCTTTCCAGCAGATCCACCCGCCCGATCACCCCTGCTGTCTGGTTTTGGATGTCCGATTGCCGGGAATCAACGGACTCGAACTGCACTCGCAACTGGATCGCTGGGGCAGAGAGGTGCCCGTGGTCTTCATCTCCGGCCACGGCGACATTCCGATGAGCGTTCGGGCCATGAAAGCCGGCGCCGTGGACTTCCTGCCCAAACCTTTCAACGACGAAGATCTACTCCAGGCGGTGGAGATCGCTCTCGAGCGGGACGCGGAGAGCATCCGCCTCAATCGGGAGCGCTCCCGGATCGAAGAGCGTTTGAGCCGGCTGACACCGCGGGAAAGAGAAGTCCTCGAATGGGTCATCACGGGCATGTTGAACAAACAGATCGCCTGGGAGCTGGGCGCTTCGGAAAAGACTATCAAGGTCCACCGCGGGCGGGTGATGCGCAAGATGGAGGCCGATTCGGTGCCCGACCTCGTGCGGATGGTCCAGCAGGTGGGAATCCACGGCCCGGCGGAGGAACCGGAACAAGACCCCGAGGGGTGACCCGGCGTTTTCGGCTTTGGAGAGCGGACGCTTGCCGCCGCCTTGTCCGGCGGAGAACAAGCTCCGACGAATGACGAGATTGAAGGAACACCTGCTCCGGTTGCGGCACCCCCGCGGGTGCTTCCTGCAGGTCGTGAGAGCATGTTGCCCAACCTGTCCGCTCTGACCCACCTGCGACCACCCACCGGTCGCTGTAGCCGTAACAAATGGGGGACACCAGCGAAGGGGATAAGCAGAAGGTCCGATTTACACATTCTCGTCCGACCTGCTAAGTACTGGGCTCGGGCGAGTTGGGGACTGTATTGATGGACCAGGCCAATATTTTCATCGTTGACGATGATCGATCCCTGTGCAGGGCCCTGGCTCGACTCGTCTCCTCGGCGGGTTGGAACGTCGAGACGTTCGCCGACCCCCTCGAATTCCTCCAGAGAGAGCGGAGCGGGGGTCGCGAGTGTCTGGTGCTGGACGTTTCGATGCCCAAAATGGGGGGCGTCGAGTTGCGGCGGCAGCTACGCTCGGAGCGCCGGGGACTCCCCACCATCTTCATCACCGCCTTCCCGATTCGTGACCTGGAGAAACTTCGGGAAGCGGACGACGTGATCGATATTCTCTACAAACCCTTCGACGCCGACAGCCTGCTGAAAGCCATTTCGCGGGCTCTGTCGGATTGACTTCCCCCCCGGGATGCCGCCCGGAAAGAGGCTTGCACACGTCCTCCGAACGGTTCGAATTCGGCCGCCTGTACAACCAAAGTCCAATTTACAGGCGGGCCGGTCGGTTGTTCTAATCGATAATTCTGGAATCAGTCGAGTTGGTTACAAGTGATGTTTGGTGTTGAATCTGGCCATTGCGCTGCCGGGGGTACCAGGTGAAAAACTTCAAGATTTGTGCACTTCTCTTTTTGCTGCTTGTCGGATCTGTGCTGGCGC
>JBFGHF010000696.1:0-2355 GCA_041578355.1 Acidobacteriota bacterium | reverse complement strand
TGACTTGGCTGGGGCTGCATACCCAGGGCTGAAGCCCTGGGTTATTTTCACACCGCCCCTGCGGGGCTCCTCGCACCCCAATCGACTGCCATTTCAGGTCTCGGGCTGAAAGACCGCGATTTGGGCAACCCAGACAATCTTCCCCGGCGTCTTGTCCGCGTTCTCACGAACGCGGCTCTGTCAGGGGTGGCGCCCGCTCAGAACCTCTGGCGCTCCTGCGGGCCAACAGGTGTCGGGAATCCTTGCGTTTCAATCAGGTCTGGACGACAAAGGCGAGAACGAGATCTCTTCTATCGTTTTTACTCTCAGTAAGATACGTCGACCAGACTGGTTTCTGGCATGTGCCTTGCTCAAACAGCGGGTCGAAAGGGATCATTATGGAAACCGCTCAACGCTATCATTCCAGTCTGCTTTCGCGACTGGAGCGCCGACTCCTGGTGTGGATCGCCAACCGCCTCCCGTCCCGGGTGCAGCCCGACCATCTGACTTTGCTGGGCTTGGCCGCCATGGCTGCCGCGGGAATCGGCTACTACCTGACCCGCTTCGACCTGGCTTTTCTCCACTTGGTCAACTTCTGCCTGCTCGCCAACTGGTTCGGGGACAGTTTGGACGGCACGCTGGCCCGGACTCGCAACCGGCAGCGACCCCGCTACGGCTTCTACGTCGATCACGTCATCGACAGCGTGGGCGCTCTTTTTCTGCTCAGCGGACTCGGCGTCTCCGGTCTGATGAGCGAGAGGGTGGCCGTGGCACTTCTCATCGCCTACCTGCTGCTCAGCATCGACAGCTACCTGGCGGCACACGCTCTGGGACGCTTCCGCATTTCCTACTTCAAGATGAGCCCCACGGAGGTGAGGATCCTGATCGCGGCAGGCAACCTGGCCCTTCTGCTTCGAGGAAGCACCAGGGTGATGGACGAGCGATTCCTGCTCTTCGATATCGGAGGGCTTGGGGCTGCAGCGGGGATCCTGGGCGTCTTTCTCGTGTCGACCCTGCGCAACACCCGCGAACTCTATCAACTCGAGCGTTTGTGAAGGCGGCAACTCAGGGATGGAAGATGAACCGCGGAGGCAATCGGGGCGTGAAGTTGTCGCTGCTCCGTTGGTTGCGGTTTGCATCGGTGGGGAGCGGCGGATTGCTCCTCCAGATTTCGCTCATCGCACTTCTCCACGGCCGACTGGGGTGGCACTATCTTCTGGTCACCGCCTTGGCGGTGGAGTGCGCAATCCTGCACAACTTCCTCTGGCACCGGCGCTGGACCTGGAGTGACCGCGGCCCCCAACGGACCGCGCGCCGACTGGTCCGATTCCACGCTACCGTGGGAGGGGTGAGTCTGGGCGGAAACCTGGTCTTGATGACGCTGTTCGTAAGCGCCCTCGGCCTGCCCGTTCTCCCCTCCAACCTGGCCTCGGTGGCCTGCTGCGGGGTTTTCAATTACTTGTCCTGCGACCGCTGGGTCTTCCGTCTCTCGACTCGGCCGACCTCTCACTCCACTCCATCGTGAATGCCGGGGAAGAAGCCTAAACACCCTGGGCCGAGCTAGGTTTTTTCGACGCCGACGTCTAAGATGTCAGACTTCGTCAAGCGAAGAATCTGCTCCCGGGAGGAAGTCGGATGGTTGGACTGCAAGCCCTCGACTGGATCATCGTCGGCCTCTACTTTGCCCTTCTCTTCTACATCGCCTTTCGGGTTGTCAGAAACCGCCAGCAGAACACCGAAGAGTATTTCCTGGCGGGACGCAATATCGGGTGGTTCGTGGTGGGCGCCTCGATCTTCGCCTCCAACATAGGTTCGGAGCACGTCGTGGGGTTGGCGGGCACGGGGGCGGCCAGCGGGATGCCGATGGCCCACTTCGAGCTGCACGCCTGGATCGTCCTTCTGCTGGGTTGGGTATTCCTCCCCTTCTACGCCCGTAGCGGTGTCTTCACCATGCCGGAATTCCTGGAACGGCGCTTCAACTCCCAGGCACGTTGGTTTCTCTCCCTGATCTCGCTGGTGGGATACGTTCTGACCAAGGTCTCCGTCTCGGTTTACGCGGGCGGTGTCGTCGTGCAGTCGCTGACGGGGATGAATTTCTGGACGGGCGCTCTGATCACGGTGGTCTTGACCGGGATCTACACCGTCCTGGGCGGCCTGCGGGCCGTCGTCTACACGGAAGCCGTGCAGACCCTGATCCTGATCGCCGGGGCCGTCACGGTGACGGTCGTCGGACTCAGCGAAATCGGGGGCTGGGGAAGGCTTTACGAATTGGCGGGAAGCGACCACTTCAACATGTGGCGTCCCATGACCGACCCCGAGTTCCCCTGGACGGGTCTTCTGATCGGCGGCAGCATCGTCGGGGTCTGGTACTGGTGC
>JBFGHF010000695.1:0-2366 GCA_041578355.1 Acidobacteriota bacterium | reverse complement strand
GTCACCGGGTCTTCCGGGTGTTTGGGCGCCTGGGTTGTCCGTCATCTGACCCAGCGCGGACAGAGGGTCGTCGGCTTTGACATCCGCCCTCGGAGTCATCGAGTCGATTTGCTGGTTCCGCCCGCCCAGCGCCGACTGCTGACCGAGATTGAGGGAGACCTCGCTCAATCCGAACAAGTCGTCGACGCCGTCGGGCGCAACAAGATCACCCACATCATTCACTTGGCGGCCCTCCAGGTTCCCTTTTGCCGGGCCGATCCTGTAGGCGGCGCCCGGGTCAACGTGGTGGGCACCGTCAACGTCTTCGAAGCCGCTCGGCGATGTGAGATTCCACACCTGACCTTCGCCTCATCGGTGGCCGTGTACGGCGCCCCGGAAGACTATCCACCCGGGCCTCTGCAGGCCGAGGCGCCGCTCGGGCCCCGAACCCTTTACGGGGTCTACAAACAGGCCAACGAGGGGACTGCCCGAAATTACTGGGAGGAACACGGCATCAGCAGTGTTTGCCTCAGGCCCCACACGGTCTACGGCGTGGGGCGCGATCAAGGCATCACCAGCGATCCGACCCGAGCGATGCTGGCGGCCGTCGCCGGAAGGTCTTTCGAGATTCCCTTCGCCAATCGGCTCCAGTTCCAGCTTGCATCCGATGTGGCGCTGCAGTTCATCGATGCCGCGTCCGCACCCGAGCGGGGATTCGTCGCCCTCAATCTTTTGGGCGAAGCGACCGGCATGGAGGAGATGGTTCGGTTCATCCGAGAGGAGATTCCCGAGGCCCGAGTCTCCCATACCGACACCCAATTGCCCTTTCTCGCGGCCTGTCCCGACAATGGTTTGAGCGCCCACTTCGAAAAAGTCCATCAGACCCCCACGCGAAGCGGGGTTCGACAAACGATTGAAATGTTTCGCGAGCTTCTGGAATCGGGCCTTCTGAAGTTCTGAACCTCGTCGGGGTCTCAGCCTGGCGCCCGCTCTTCTCCATGGGTCCGCCTCACACTGTCGTCCAGCCGACAATTTCCAAAGTCTATCCATTGACGCTATATCGTTAGTCGTTATAATGTCACTCGATGCATTCGAATCTCGACCCGCAAGAACTGTTGCCCCTCACCTCAGCCGCTTTTCAGATCTTGATGGCCTTGGCGGATCGCGAGCGCCACGGTTACGCCATCATGCAAGAGATCGACAGGGCGACTTCGAGCCAGGTCCGGCTGGGTCCGGGGACCCTCTACGGCAACATCAAGAGACTGCTCCGACGCGGACTGATCGAAGAGACCACGAAGCGTCCGGATCCCGCTCTCGACGATGAGCGCCGGCGCTATTATCGACTGACGCGGTTCGGCCGCGACGTAGCTCGGGCGGAGGCGGAGAGGTTGGAGAGTTTGGTGGCCGAAGCTCGTCAAAGAAAGCTCCTGCCTTCTCCCGAAACGTCCTAGACGACGAAATACGGGGCGCGGCAATGGCACGCAGAGCTCTTCACGACCGTTTCTTCAGGATGCTGCTTCGAGTCTTCCCGCTGGATTTCCGACTCCAGCACGGCAGCGAGATGGAGCAGTTCTTCCGGGCGGAGTATCTCAACCGACGGAGACAAGGGGGCCGAATGAAGATCTTCAAACTTTGGATCGAGACGCTCTTCGACTTCTTCAAGACGGCGCCAACCGAACACCTCGATTTATTGCGTCAGGACTTGGTCTTCACCCTTCGTTCCCTGCGCCGAACCCCGGGGTTCACACTGGTGGCGGTGGTCACGCTGGCCCTTGGCATCGGCGCCAACAGCGGCGCTTTCGGCTTCGTCAACAGTCTGCTGCTGCAGCCCCTGCCCCTTTCCGATCCGGAACGGCTGGTAAGGCTCCACGCCACCTCGCCGAGCGGAGGCGACTTCGACGTTTTCTCCTACCCCAACTTCGCCGATATTCGAAGCGCCCTGGAAGCTCGTGTCGACTTGGCCGCCCACCGGGACGTCGAGGCGAGCATGCGTCATGGGGCCGCGGCGGTACCCGCCCGAGTCGAGCTCGTCACCGGCAATTACTTCGATGTCCTCGGGCTGGTACCCACCGTCGGGAGACTCCTCACACCCCAGGACGATCAAGTCGAGGGCCAGCATCGGGTCGCCGTGATCAGTCACGGTCTTTGGAAACAGGCTTACGGTTCGAGTCCCGCAGCAGTTGGTCGACCGCTCCGTTTGAACCGCGAGGAGTTCACCATCATAGGCGTCGCCCCAGCCGGCTTTCGGGGTACCTACGGCGTGTTCGACACGAATGTCTGGGTGCCGATGATGATGTACCGGCAAGTGATGCCGGCACAGTTCCATCAATGGTTCGAAGATCGACGTGCGCTCTTCATCAACGTCGGGGGACGGCTGCGTGACGGCG
>JBFGHF010000694.1:0-2370 GCA_041578355.1 Acidobacteriota bacterium | reverse complement strand
GACAAAGCCAAGGGAATCAAAGCCCAAAAACCGCGCAATACGTATGTCCTGAGGTGCCCGAGAATGCGTTTCATAGAGTCAATGCTAAGACGCAAGACCGACGTTCTGTGGGTCCGTCTCCCGTCCTGCGGCCTCAGTCCTCCGTCTTCGGTCTTCCGTCTTCCGTGTCCAAGCCGGCTCGGGGGCGGGATTCGACTCGGGATCGGCGCGGGCCTCCGGGCTCGGCAGAAAAAGCAGTGTTCGTCCCGAGCGCAGCCTGGAAGGCCGCGCCACACCTGCGTTTCCGATCACACAATACAAGCGGTAGACTAGACCGGCGATGATCGAAAGGATCAAGCAGTACCGGATCGTCGGACTTCTGGACAGCGGCGGGATGGGGGTCGTTTACAAGGCCGAAGACACCCGCTTGAAAAGGTTCGTCGCTCTCAAGAGCCTGCCCGAATCCTGGTCGGGCGATCCTGAGTCCCTGGAGCGTTTCCGCCGCGAAGCGATTACGGTCTCCTCCTTGAACCACCCCAACATCTGCACGATCTTCGACATTCTGACGCATGAGGGACGCCCCTACATCGTCATGGAACTGCTCAGCGGCGCCACTCTCACTCGTCATATCTCCAAAAAACCGCTCAAAGCGCCCGAACTGCTGCGACTGGGAATCGAAACGGTCGATGCCCTGGCCGCCGCCCACTCCCGCAATATCGTCCACCGCGATATCAAGCCCGACAACCTCTTCGTGACCGAATGGGGCCATATCAAAATTCTCGATTTCGGTTTGGCCAAGCTGGTCATCGAGGAACCCGGCAGCGTGGAAACCATGGGTCCCTCGGAGATGGAGATGCTGACCGACTCGGGCGGATTGGTGGGCACCGCGGCATACATGTCGCCCGAACAGGCCGCGGGTGAGGAACTCGACGTTCGCAGCGATCTGTTTTCGGTGGGGGCGGTCTTCTACGAGATGGCCACCGGAGAGAGGCCTTTTCGCGGCAAGACGTCGGCGCTTCTCTTCGATCAGATCCTCAACAGATCGCCCGCCCCTGTTCGGCAACGCAACCCCGACATGCCGGCGGCTCTGGCGGAAATCATCGAGAAGGCACTGGAGAAAGACCGCACCCTGCGGTATCAATCCGCCAGCGAACTGCTCGCCGACCTGCGCCGCCTGCGGCGTCAGCTCAATTCGGCTTCCTACCAGGCTCCGATCACCGGCAAAGCGGGGCGGAGAGGCCGCTGGTTCCGGGCCGCATTCGCGGCGATCCCCTTGTTGCTCGTGCTGGGAGTGATATCGCTCGGTTTGCCCGAGTATTTCGGCCCGGGTTCGCAGCCGGCTTCTCCGATCGAGGAGCCGTTCCCTCTCTCGGTCGTTCCATTCGAAGCGGACGAAGAGCTCTCGCGCGCCGCGCTGTTGATGACCGAGGGTCTTCATCGAGACCTGCAGGGAATGAACTCCATCAAGCTGGTTCCTTGGGACCCGAACGGGCTTTCCGAGCCCGACAAGAAATCCCCCGACCATCTGCTGCGGGGCAGTCTGGACGGCACGCTCGAAGAACTGATGATCGAGGTCAGTTTGCTGTCCGGCGAATTCGAGGGCGCCGTTTGGACCCGCGAGTATGCGTCTTCGTTCGATCATCTGGGGCAAACCCAGAGTCAGATCACGGGAGACCTCTTCCGCTGGCTGGATCTGGAAGCGCAACGCCCGCAACCCATCCCCCCGAGCAAGCGGGCCGAGACGTTTTACCTGAAGGGCCGCTCCCACGTGGCAAAGGGGACACGGACCGAGATCGAAAAAGGCCTGCTCTATTTCGAGCAGGCGATCGAGGCGGATCCGAGCTACGTGCCCGCCTACAGGGGACTCGCCGACAGTTATGCCTTACTTCGGCGAATCTCCCGTCCCACCCGATCCTCGCGGCCTCGCGGGAACACGGGCAGGGCTGCCGGTCTCTCGACCGGCCGGAGCGACGTGCTCAGCAGCGGGAACCTGGTCTGGAAAGGACGCATCGGGAAACGGGCCAAAGTGGTGGCGATCGGATCCGATTACGAGGGCGGAACCTCCTACGGCGAGATCGAGGGCGCCCTGCCCGGGATTCCCTGCCGAGTAAGCGTATCCGATCCTGACGTTTCGATCATGGTCTCGCCCGCGCCGGAAAACGCTTACAGCCGGCTCGTCCTTCGAATCGAGCGCCGGGGCAAGTTACAGATTCAGATCAACTGGGAGGCCTTGGGATAGGCCAACGAAGTCCGGAAAGTCCGCCGAATGGTGCGGCTGTGTTCCACATCGCAAACGATCTTCTCGCGGTCGTGCCCCGCTTGGTGATAAAGCCTGAGAAGAATCTCAACGGCAGCGGGATCGAGTTGGGACTGCGCCTCGTCTTCCAGAAT
>JBFGHF010000693.1:0-2371 GCA_041578355.1 Acidobacteriota bacterium | reverse complement strand
TGGGGCTTGGGGCGTGGGGCCTGGACTATCACTCGGCACGATTCGGGGAAGCTTCGAATCCGGCACCTGTCGGTGTGCCTTCAGCCCGACAACGATTGGAACCAGTGATGCGCGCCGGGTGGCTCCGGGAGCACCTCATCCCTTGCGCCATTTCGTCCTGGTGTAGAGGACGCAGAAGCCGGCGCGCTCGACGTTGCGGTGGGAGCCGCTGGCCACCTGGGTGGCCACCATCGAAAGGCGGCAGCCCGCGGCCCGGGCCTTCTCGAGCCTCACCCGCAGCAACTCGGTGTGGACTCCCCGGCGCCGGAAGCGGGGCAGTGTGGCAGCGCCGTTGACCACCGCCACCTCTCCGCGGACGCTCATCGTCCCCGCTCCGGCGGGCTCCCCGTAGACCAGGGCCAGGTAGAGCTTCATGTTGGGGTGTCCGCTGAAATCGGCGATTGCTTCGCGCAAGGCCTCGTTTTCCTGCCCCTCCGAGAAGCCCCGGCTGGCGACGTCGGCCCAAGCCTCCTCCTCCCCCGGAAGGACGGGGCGCACGGTGACCTCGGCCGAAGGAGCGGGGAGATCGATCGCCTGGCTCATGTCACGCCCGAAGACGTTGGAGAATTCGATCGGTTTGTAGCCGCGTGAACAAAAGCCGTCGGTCAGCGAAAAGTCCGCCAGGGGACAAGCCTCGACCTGGACTGCGGCTTGGCGCGACTCGAAGAAGTGCTCCAGGCACTCAAACTCCTGTTCCGCCACCGGTCCGCTCATTCCCAGCCCGAATGCCTGCGTGACCGGCGAATCGGCGCCTGCGTAGATGGCCAAACCCGACCCCACTTCGAGCACGGCGCCCAGGGTTGGATCTCGCCGCGCCCGAAAGAGCGCGCAGTCGGCGCCGCAGGCCGCTTCGGCCAGTTCGAGCTTGAGTGCCAGGTTGGTGTCGAGTTGGATCATTGGATCATTGGTCTGTTTGGTCCATTGTAGTGCTTTAGACCCACCGACCCACCGCCCCACGGACCCACGGACCCACGACCCACCATCGAACCGAATTGTCTCTTTTGCCGTATTCGAATCTTATAGGCTGGATTCACAACTTCGGGAGAATAAAAAGATGGGTTCGTTCTTCGGCGACTTGAGTTTCGGATTGCGGATGCTCTGGAAGAACAAGAGCTTCACGTTGGCGACGGTGCTGACCCTGGGAGTCTGTCTGGGAGGCAACGCCGCCATCTTCAGCGTGGTCAACTCGGTCCTTCTCGAGCCCCTGCCCTTGCCTGATTCGCACGGCCTCGTCCTGATGTACAACAGCTATCCGAAGGCCGGCGTGGAGCGGGCGTCGAACGGTGTTCCCGATTACTACGACAGGCTGCGCGATCTGGGCGAAGTCTTCGAGGAGCAGGCCCTCTACCAGTTTCCCGGGCTGACCATCGGGGAACAAGGTCGTGCGGAACGGATTTCGGGTATGGCGGTGACTCCTTCCTTCTTCCGACTCCTGGGTATCGAACCTCGCCTGGGACGGGCTTTCAACGAGGAGGAAGGCGAGCCCGGAAACGAATACAAGGCAATATTCAGCTACGGCGCCTGGCAGAGGCTTTTCGGCGAAGAGGAAGCCGTCGTGGGGCGGGAGGTTCGGCTCAGCGGGGAACCTTACACGGTGGTGGGAGTGATGCCGCGCGGCTTTTTCTTCTTGGAGCCCGAGGTGGAGGTGTGGATCCCGCTGGCCTTCACCGCCGAGGAGAAATCCGACGAGCAGCGCCACAGCAACAGCTGGGAGAACATCGGCCGACTCAAACCCGGGGCGACGCTCGAACAGGTGCGCGCCCGCCTCGACGCTCTCACCGAGGCGAATTACGAACGGTTTCCCTACTTCACCCAACCTCTTCAGAATGCCGGCTACCACGTCCAGGCCCATTTCCTCAAAGACGAGGTCGTGCGGGATATCCGCGGCGTGCTCTACCTGCTTTGGGGTGGAGCGGTCTTCGTTCTTCTGATCGGAGCGGCAAACGTGACCAACCTAGTCCTGGCCCGGTCCAGCGTGCGTCTCCGAGAACTGGCGACACGATCGTTTTTGGGCGCCAGAAGATGGCAACTCAGCCGCCAACTGCTGATCGAGGGCATTCTGTTGAGTCTGCTCTCGGCGTCGATCGGTCTGCTCTTCGGCAGGCTGGGAATGGACCTGCTGCGCTCGCTCGGCCTGACGGAACTGCCGCGGGGCAGCGAAATCGTGATGGGCGCGTCCACGGTGGGTTTCGTCCTGCTGCTCGCGCTTCTCGTCGGCGTATCAATCGGATTGATTCCGGTGGCCGGCATCTGGCGGATCAATCTCTTTCAAAGGCTGCGTCAAGAAGGTCGGACCGGCACAGTGACCCGTCGCGCGCGGCTGCTCCGCAAC
>JBFGHF010000692.1:0-2405 GCA_041578355.1 Acidobacteriota bacterium | reverse complement strand
TTCACGCTTGGCTAAGCCGAAACGAAGGAAGAAGGACGAACATCGCCAACGGGCAAGTCCGAGATGAGAAATGAGAAGTTCGAAGCCGGTCTCGGCCCCCACCTTCGCTCGACTGGGCCTCGGCGGACGGGCCGACAATCTCGCACTTCTCATCTCGCACGTCTCACTTGGCCGTTCGGGCGCTCTCCCTTCACGCTTGGCTAAGCCGAAACGAAAGAAGAAGGACGAACATCGCCAACGGGCAGGCTCGAGATGAGAGATGAGAAGTTTGAAGCCGGTCTCGGATCCCCAACTTCGCTCGACCGGGCTTCGGCGCGCAAATCCACCGACCCACCGACCCACCGACCCACGGACCCACAGACCCGTTAATAATAAAAAAACTGTCCCTCTTCCACCTGCAGACTTCCCACCAACTCGTTGATATCGGAGATGTTGTGGCGTCGGCAATGCTCTTCGAGGCCGTCGATCACCTTGATGGCGGCGCAGGGATCGACGAAGTTCGCGGTCCCCACTTGCACGGCCCGGGCGCCGGCGATGAGAAACTCCAGGGCGTCGCGGGCGTTGCTGATCCCGCCGATCCCGATGACCGGGATGTTGACCGTTTGATACACCTCTCGCACCAAACGAACGGCCAAGGGACGGATGGCGGGGCCGGAGAGCCCTCCCGTCGTGTTGGAGAGCATCGGTCTGCGTTTGTCCACGTCGATGCTCATCCCCACGTAGGTGTTGATCAGCGTGATCGCGTCGGCCCCGGCTTCCTCGCAGGCCCGCGCGAAGACGGTGACGTCGGTGACGTTGGGAGAGAGCTTCACCCAGACCGGTTTACTGGTGGCTGACCGGACCGAGGCCACCACCTTGTGCGTCATGCGGGGATCGTGCCCGAAGTGGATCCCGCCCTCCGAAATGTTGGGGCAGGAGATGTTCAACTCGAGGGCCGAGACGAGTTGGATGGGGTCGAGCCGGCGCGCGATCTCCACGAATTCTTCAATCGTCTTTCCCAATACGTTGGCGATGATGCGTGTGTCGCACCGCGTCAGGTGGGGAAGCTTGTCTTCGATGAATCCTTCGACGCCGACGTTCTCGAGACCGATGGCGTTGAGCATGCCTGCCGGAGTTTCGTGAATCCGTCCCGGGGCGGTTCCCGCCATGGGCAACAAGGAGAGACCTTTGGTGCAGAAGCCGCCCAGCCGCGAAAGGGGAAAGAATTGCTCGAATTCCAGCCCGTAGCCGAAGGTCCCCGAGGCGGTGAGGACCGGATTGCGAAACTCGAGTCCCGACACCTCGACGGCCAGGCAACTCGAATCAGCCATGACTCAGCCCCGTCCTTCTCCGGGAAGACGAGCTGCCCGCCTGTCTCCGAAGCGTGTCTTCGGATGACGGGTTCTCACCTTCCCAGACGAAAGTCTCGGCCTGGAACACCGGTCCGTGGGTGCAAGCGAGGCGATAAGAATCGAGGGTTTTGATGCTGCAGCCCAGGCAAACCCCGAAACCGCAGGCCATCTTGGTCTCGACCGAGATCTGACAAGGTATTCCGTGCTCAACCGCTAACCGGCTGACGGCCTGCATCATCGGGTTGGGACCGCAGGTGTAGAGATTGAGGTGTTCGCGGGGAAATCGCTCCAGACAGCGCTTGAGTCCTTCGGTGATCAGGCCCTTCTCTCCTCTGCTGCCGTCTTCGGTGGTCACCAATACCGGGATGTCGAGCTTCTCGAAGTCGGAGATTCCGACCAGGTCGCGCTCGCTGCGGGCGCCGTAGAGCAGCTCGACCACTTCCCCGGCCCGCGCCAACTGCTCGGCCAGGAGCAAGACCGAGGCGATTCCGATTCCGCCGGCCAGGATCAGGTTGATCCGGCCCTTGCCCGCTTCCAGATCGAACCCGTTTCCCAGGGGACCGACCAGACCCAGGGTCGACCCGGGCTGCGCATCGGCCAGCCGCCGAGTGCCGTCGCCGATGACTTTGAGAAGGAGCTGAATTCGAGACGGAGCGCCGCCTTTCCCGGCGACGGAATAAACGGCGAGAGCGCGTTTGAGCAAGGGGTTGGGAAGACTCAGACCGTCGCAGGGGGCGGCCATGACGAACTGTCCCGGCCGAATCTCGGGCGCCATCGAGGGCGCTTCCAGTTCCAGAAGAAAGTTGTCTCGAGGCAGGACGATCCGTTGCAGGACGGGAGCTTCGAGCACTTGCGCCATCGGCGCCCAGCATAGCATAGAGGGCGGTCGCTCCCGGGCTCCTCGAGACCTGTCTCAAAAAGGCGAGGTTTTTTGGTGGGCAGCTTTTCTTTGGAGTGCGGAAGCTTGCTTCCGCTTTTCCGAAAAATCTCCTCATTCTCGGGTTGACGGCTATTTGCCGTTGAGAAAGCGGCGGCAAGCCCCCGCACTCCAAAAGGGCGCCCGCCCCACGCCCC
>JBFGHF010000691.1:0-2406 GCA_041578355.1 Acidobacteriota bacterium | reverse complement strand
TGCGCCTCCGCACTCCAGGGCCGGACCTCATCCCCAGAATCCTTTTTGAGACCCACCGCTAAGCGGCGGGCTGTTTTTTATCTCGTCCCTCCGGGACGGAAGCTCGGATGGTTGTTCCCTCCGAACCAGAACGGGATCCAGTACTCGCGGCCAACCATTTCTTCGGCCAGTGGTTCGCCCCGATCGGTGGCTTCCTCGCGCTGCGTCTTCAGCTCCTCGGGCGCCCACAGCCGTGTGATGTGGAGGAGATGCCTGCCGGGGGACAGCTCCGCCGTCGGTAGATAGGCGATCAGCCCGAGCTGTCCCGTCCTGGCATCGTTGCTGAGACTGTAATCCGGTTTCAGCGGCACTTCGTCCAGTCGGACCCGGTAGAGCTTGCCCAGGCAAACGACGGCTTGACGAGCGGCTTCGCGTTCTCGCTCGGGGTCAGTGCCCCTGGGCGGGAGCGCCTGATCCTCTCCAGGGCAGAACTCTTTGACAGCGTCATTGTGATGGCGCGGGGAATAGGGCAGAAACAGCTTCACATAAGGCCCCTCGATGACATCGGACTGGATGTATGGAGTGCGCAAGAGGTGCAGCTCGCCTCGCTGGCTCCGGTAATGCTCGGGAAGAACCTGGAACTCCGACCGGTCGGGGGCCGAGACCAGATAATCGTCGAAGGGCATGCTGCCGTCGCGCATCAGCCCGTCCTTGACCATGAACAGGCCGACCGAAAAGAAGAAGCTGAGCAAAAAAACCGGATAGATCAAGCCGCGCTTGACCCGGCTCAGAAATGTGTAGCTGATGGCCCCGGTCATGCGCAGAAGATAGAGACGAGACATCAAGCCCATCAGTGTCCGGGCGAGTTTCTTGAGAAAGCGCGACCGTGGGAAGCGATCGGAAAGCCTGGCGATCAGCGGAGTCATCACGGCCGGCAACGTCATGGCCACCAGCGCCACTCCCAGAACGGCGCCCATACTCAGCTCCGGCAAGAGCAGGGTCCGCACCAGGAGTCCTCCCCCGCCGATCAGCGCCACATAGGCAAGCGACACTCCGAACATGAAGATGATGAGAAAGGCGAACGAGAAGATGAGGCTGCAGAAGCGGTCCGCCTGCTTGGTCAGATCGGACAGCTTGGGCAGCCGGCTCTTCTGAAAGGCTTTGGACGTCCGGCTGGTCCGCACCCCTTTCCAATGGACGCCTCCAGGAAAGACCCGGTTGAGGCCCAGCAGCCCGACCCAGTAGGCCCGCGAAGCGATATGGATGAGAAAGGTCGTGGTCAGCGTGTAGACGATGAGCTTGAAGTAGTAGTAGAAGAGGAAGGCCAACAGGAAAGATTCACGGTCCAGGTGCGGCTCGACACCCCACATGGCGGAATCGATCGTCGACAGGCTCTGGAAGAGTCCGAAGATCAAGGCTCCCGAGATGAGGAGCTCCAGTTCCCAGAGATTGCGGCCGCGGGGTATGGGTGTTGGGTTTTCGTTCATCTCAAACATTCGTGGGACGAGCATCCCTGCTCGTCATTCTTTCTCGGGAATCACGACCTGTAAGGGTCGTGCCACGATATAAGCTCCCCGCCTCGAAAGTATTGCAAGAATCGGAGCGGCCTTGTTCGAGTCCCCGCCGAAACCATCGAACCCGCTGCTCGGAGGATCCGTGGGTCCACGATTCCGGCGTCACGTAACCTCGGTTGCGCCGCTGGATACGATCGTCCCCGATGGCGGCGGCGGCACGCAGCCCTTCCTCCACGTCGCCCCGCTCCAACATATTCTCGGCGTAATAGCCCCAGACACCGGCGAAGCAGTCAGCCTGCAGTTCCATCTTGACCGAAAGGGCATTGCCCTCGGCTTGGCTCACCCGCGATCGCATGCGATGCACCTGATCGGAGATCCCCAGCAGATTCTGAATGTGGTGCCCCACCTCGTGAGCGACAACGTAGGCCTGGGCGAAGTCGCCCGGCGCTCCGAACCGGTTTTGCAAGTCTCGAAAGAAACTCAAGTCGAGATAGACCTTCGAGTCCGCCGGGCAGTAAAAGGGGCCGACTGCGGAGGAGTTGATTCCACACGCCGACTGGACAGCGTCATCGAAAAAGACGAGCACCGGAGGCTGGTATCGACGTCCCGAGCGATCGAACAACTGCGACCAGGTGTCTTCGGTGCTGGCCAACACGACCCGGACGAAGTCAAATTCTTCGTCGTCGGCGCGGGGGCCCGAAGGGGGCGCGGCCTGATCGGCAGCGCCCGGCTGATTGAGGACTTCCACCACCCTCGATGGATCTTCACCCGTCAGCATCACAAAGAGCACGATCAGAAGCAGAGCTCCCCCGCCGATCCCGGCGCCGGCTTTGACCTTTCGCCCACGGCGGTCTTCGATATTGCTGCTCCGCCGGCCTAGTCTCCATCTCATGACTCACTCCCGCTCCAACCG
>JBFGHF010000690.1:0-2423 GCA_041578355.1 Acidobacteriota bacterium | reverse complement strand
GGGGCTCGTTTCATTCTTTTCGGTCTTCTGACGCTGGCGGCGGGATGTGTTGTCTACCTGGTGGTGGCACAGCGGCAGGGGGAGTGGCCGTTCTCCAAGCGGTCCGTTTCCTGATTCCGCTCTTGTTCGACCCGGAGGACCACCGAAGCCTGCCCTCAAGCGCGGAGCTTGGCTTTGGGAGTGCTCGCAGAACTGATCCGGAGGGCTAAAGATGTCACCCAACCGAAGGCAATGGATCTTGAGTATGGCGGCAGCTTGGGGGGCGGGAAGTGTGAGGACCGCGGCCGCGCCCCGAAGTCAGCAATCCACGGGTGAGTCCTCGCCTTGTCCACTCGCCCTGACCGATTTCGAGCCCGCTTCGATGCTCAAGGTTGCGGTCACGCAGGTCGAAAAGGCCCGTTTCCCGGTCATCGACATCCACACTCATCTGTCGGGAGTCGACCGACGCGCCCCGGAACCGCTGGCGCGCCACCGAGCCACACCCGACGAGGTGCTGAGCTTGATGGATCGGCACAACCTTCGCTACATGGTGAATCTGACCGGTGGTTACGGCGCCGCGCTCGACCAAACTCTCGCCTATTGGAAGAGACCGCACCCCGACCGATTCGTGGTCTTCACCGAGCCCTGGTTCTCCCGTTTCGAGGAAGAGGGATATCCCGATTGGCAAGCGGGCCAGATCGAGTGGGCGGCCCGGCAGGGAGCCGGAGGCCTCAAGTTGACCAAGGCTCTAGGACTCTATCTTCGCGAGAGCGGCAAGCTCGTCAAGGTCGACGACCGGCGTCTGGATCCGATGTGGGAGGCGGCCGGGTCGGCAGGCATTCCGGTCGCCATTCACACCTCCGACCCCGAGGCCTTCTTTCTCCCCATCGACCGCCACAACGAACGGTTCGAGGAACTCAACGCCCATCCCGACTGGTCGTTTCACGGGCGCGACTTTCCCAGTTCGCGGGAGCTCCACGAGGCCCGCAACCGAGTGATCGCCCGACATCCTAAAACTCAGTTCATACTGCTCCACCTGGGCGTCTCCGAAGACCTGCAAATGGTTTCCAATTGGCTCGACAATCACCCCAACATGTCGGTGGAATTCGGAGCCCGTATCGGCGAGCTGGGGAGGCAGCCGCGAGCCGCGGCCAAGTTCTTCGACCGCTATCAGGACAGAATCCTGTTCGGGACCGACGCGGTCCCGCAAGGATATCAGACGCCCCAACAGGTTTTTACCGACCAGCTCTACGAAATCTATTTCCGTTTCTTGGAACCCGACGACGAATATTTCGATTATGAGCCCGCCCCGGTTCCCCCTCAGGGCCGCTGGAAAATCTACGGTTTGAAGCTGCCAGACCAAATTCTCCGCAAGGTGTACTACGAGAACGCGGCTCGGCTTTTGAACCTGAGGCTCTGATGTCTCCCGAGTCCGTGCTTCAAGCTGACGCGTCAGTTCGCAGCCAGAACGCCAAGCGACAAACCGGGATGTCGCCAACCATGGCCCCGCGGCGCCTGTCGGAATCGAAAAACGAGGTCGGTTCGCCGCCCCCTGCGTGCCTCGCGTGGCCAGATCGAGAAGAAGGAGATTCATGCTTCGCCTCCACCGTCCTTCGACATTCCGACTCGTCTTTTGGGTGCTGTTTCTTTGCTCGATCGGTTTCTCCACCCCTCTCCTTTCCCGGCAATCGACGGGCTTCGACCGCTACGTGGTACTCGTGTCGATCGACGGATTCGCGGCTTACCATTTGGAGAATCCGGACATCGCCCTGCCCAACATCCGGCGTTTGGCTGCGCAGGGAGCCAAGGCGGAGGGTAGCCGGACCGTTTTCCCCAGCGTGACGCATCCATCCCACACCACATTGATCACCGGGGTGACGCCGAGATTCCACGGGGTGGTCGGCAACCGGCTCCGTGATCGTCGCACGGGCGAGACCTTCCACGTGACCAACCTTCCCCGCAGCCAATCGATTCGGGTGCCGACTGTTTTCGACGCAGCCAAGGAAGCGGGACTGACCACGGCCGCCTTCTTTTGGCCCGAGACCCGCGACGATCCCGCCATCGACTTCAATGTCACGGAGGTTTTCGACGCCCGGGGAATGGCGGACGTCGGGGCCACTGATCCGGCCCTGTTACAGGACTTGGAAGCTGCCGGCGTTCCCATCCGCCTCTACTTCGATTGGTACGGTGAGGAGTTGCTTCGGGGGGCCGGCGACGTGGTGCTGTCGCGGGCGGCGGCTCATGTGATCCGTCGGCACCGACCTCATTTGCTTGCCATCCATCTCCTGGCGACGGACGTTACCCAACACAACCACGGACCGTCCCATTATCTCTCCCACGCTGCGCTGACTACTGCAGACTACTGTGTCGGTATCCTCCTCGAAGCCCTCGAGGAAGCGGGAATCAAAGAGAAGACGACCGTCATCGTCACCGCCGATCACGGC
>JBFGHF010000689.1:0-2427 GCA_041578355.1 Acidobacteriota bacterium | reverse complement strand
GCGACTTCACTTTTCCCGACAAGCTGCCGCCGGGGACTCCTCGCTTTCGAGACATCGTGAATCTGCATTTTCGACAGATCTTGTCCCCCGACTAAACGTTCCCCCCAGGAGCGTCGTGGCCGCCGTACCGCTGGTTTAGATGAGGAGACCGTCGGCACGGCGGCTGCTTCGCCTTTCCCGTTGCCGTTTTGTTCTAAACTATTGGCATGATCGGTCGCCTTCTGATCCTCGGGTCTCTCGCTGTCCCCTGTTTGGCTCAGACGCCCCGCGTCGGCCCTGTTTCCATCCCACCCCCCATGCGGGTTTACATCCCCTTCCCGGTTGCCTGGGACGGAATGCTGGAGAGCCTCGAAGAACTGAAACTGGAAATCCTCGAAGAACAACGGGCGCGCGGCCGCATCCTGACGCGCTACCGCGAATACAGCTCCGGCCCACTCACCGAAAGCCACATCGCCAAGGTCGGTGAAAAACCCAAGCTCTGGGACGGTCAGTGGACCCGCGTCGAATACCAATACGACGTCCTGGTGGAATTGATCGCGGATCGCGAAGCTCTGGTGACCGTGGACGCCAACATCCGGGCTCTTCAGAAACCCTTTTTGGGCGGAGAGAAGTGGGTCGACATTCGGTCCAACGGGCGGCTCGAATCGGACCTGATGCTCAACTTCGGACAGCGGCTCTTCGGGCAGACCTTCACACTCGAAGCCACCAGGAAGGGCTTCTGGCAGCACGAACCGGGCTACGTCCCGGACGGCGAGCTTCGCCCACAGATCACAGGTCCCGAGCGGCGCCCACCTTCCGCCGCGGCACTCGGGGAGACATCGTCGGCCCGGCGGGTCGGCCGGGAGGCGCGATGAGCAACCCCGAGGTCCTCCTGATCCTCGACAACTCGCTGCGCATGGCCCTCATCACCTTCTTGGCGCTGTTCTTCGTCTTTCTGCTCTACGCGCTGTGGCGTCGGCGGCGGGTGCCTCGCGACTTGGGCGACCTGATCGAGGAAGAGATCGAACCTCAACTGAGCGAAGGTCTCTTGGGACAGAGCGAGCCCCGCCAGGCGAGTCCGCCCGTGGCCCGCAACTTTCTGCGCACGGCCTTGCGGGCCCTGATCCTGGCAAGCGGTCTGGCGACTTTGTCGTTCTTTGTTTACGGCTTCGCCCCGCTCCCCTACCTGCACAATTTCGCCACCGAGCGGTCCTGGCAGACGCAGCCCCTACGCCTCACGGCCCTGAAGTTCGAACGCTTTCACGAAGGTTTCTCCCTGGAGGGCGAGGTCTGGAACCAAACGCGGGAACCGATCGAAGGCCTGAGAGCAATCATCAAGATTCGCGACCGGAATCGCGATCTCCTCGATGCGGTCGAAGCCACGGTCCGCCCGCAGCCGTTGGGGCCCGGCCGCAAGGGAGATTTCCAATTTCGCTACACCGAGAACTCGGCTTTCCTTTGGGGATACCAAGTCGAGTTCCACGACGCTCAAGACGACATCCTCCCCCATGTCGAAGGCTTCGACATCCGATAAAGCCCCCTTCGTTCGAAACTCCAGACGCCGGTCGTCGACCTTTGGAGTGCGGAGGCTTGCCGCCGCCTTGTTACCTGTAAACGACCGCCAACAAGGAAAATGACGAGAGATTCAGAGAAAAGCGGGAGCGAGCCCCCGCACTCCAAAGAAGTCGATTGCAGCACCTCACGGCGCCTGCAGATCACGCTTGTCTCGCCTTATCACGGAGGAAGCCACCGGTCCTGGGCCGAGGGATTGCAAACGTCCAGCAGTCACTCGATCGATCTTCTGACGCTGCCGGCGCGCTACTGGAAATGGCGCATGCATGGCGGCGCCGTGACCTTGGCCCGGCGTTTTCTCGAGCGCGAATCGCCCAGCGATCTGGTCGTCGCCACCGACATGCTCGACCTGACGACTTTCCTGGCCTTGACCCGGCAGACCGGCGGCGCCGCTCCCTGCGTGCTCTACATGCATGAGAACCAACTCACCTATCCCCTCCCCGAGCGCGGCGAGGAAGGTCCGATGCGCCGCCAATTGGGAGAGCGCGACCAACATTACGCTTTTGTCAATTACAGCTCGATGCTCGCGGCGGAGCGGATTTTATTCAATTCCCGTTATCACTTGGAAGCTTTCTTCGATGCCCTTCCCCGTTTTCTGAAGCACTTTCCCGAGTACAACGAGCTTGCCAGCGTCCGCCGTCTGCGGGAGAAAAGCCGAGTTCTGCCTGTGGGGATCGACTGGATGGGTCTGCAAAAGGCGGCGACCGACAAAAGGAAGGCGCCGCCGCTCATCATCTGGAACCAGCGGTGGGAGTATGACAAGAACCCAGGCGAGTTCTTCGAAGCGCTCTACCGCATCGCCGATCAATCCATTCCCTTCCGCTTGGCCGTCTGCGGGCAGAACTTCCGCCGCCAACCCAGGGAATTCGAAGAGGC
>JBFGHF010000688.1:0-2432 GCA_041578355.1 Acidobacteriota bacterium | reverse complement strand
GGGTCGATTCGAGGCGCTTTGTGGTAGCCAAGCCGCAAGCCCTGATCGATGGCCTCGCCGGTCATTAGCAGGAATTCCCACCAGCTGCCGGTCGCTGTTAAAAGATGGGCGTCTGTCCGCGTTCTCACCGGAGTGTGGCAGCATCGGGAATGTCTCCTCTTACGGTACTGCAATCGTCCGGGCGTGTTGCCCAAAGCGGAGGAATGGGTATTTAGGGGCGCTGAAGATGCTGTCGATGGGTCGAGTAGGTCCCCGTCCCGCGGGACGGGCTGAGAATAGCCCACCGCTTCAGCGGTGGGTTGAGATCCAATCCTCCCCCCTCAATCAGTCCCGGAGGGACGGCTGAAGAAACGCTTTGTTTCTCTGCGGTTTCAATCGTCCCTCCGGGACTCTGAATTCGGCGGGGGGCTGATTGTCCAGGGCTGAAGGCCCTGGGCTATTTTCACGCCGCCCCTCCGGGGCTCTACCCGAATCGACTGTCATGCAAGCTCTCCGGCTCTAGGGAATCGACTCGCCGACACGAACGAAGCTCCGCCGGGGTCGCCGCTACGGGATCGGGCGACGCGTCCCGCGGGACTCGCAAACTGCAGGCGCCAGGACTTGTCAAGGGCGACTCCATTCTGTCACCATCGGCTCCGGCAGGCTTGAGGTTCGACAGATCAACGATCGAACGGAATGTCCCTGAGAAGAGCACGATCAGCCTTGGTGATGCTGGTCGCGATCGGTGCTGCGACTTCGCAGGGGTCTGCTCAGGGTCAGCGACATCAGGTCGCGGCCGGGGTCCTTCAGAATCAGTGCCTTCGTTGCCACAACCAGCATACGCGAAACGCCGGCCTGGACCTCGGCAGCCGCCAAGCGGCGCTCGAGGGCGGTAAGAACGGTCCCGCCCTGCTGCCGGGGAGGTGGGCCGAAAGCCCCATCTACCTCAAGGTGCTCTCGGGCGAGATGCCTTTCGACCGCGCTCTCTCCGAATCGGAGCGGGAAGGCTTTCTGCAATGGGTCTTGGCCGGCGCGGCTTGGCCGGTCCTCGACACCGGATCGCGCCCTGACCTTCCACGGGATGAGGTCCACACGAACTTGACCTCAACACGCGTGGAGATCGAGCCCGTCGTGGTCCGCCGGCGAGTCGATTTCGAGAACGAGGTCTTCCCCATATTGCGGCAGAACTGTTTCCGTTGCCACGGTGAGGAAACGCAACGGGCCGAGTTGCGGCTCGACAGCAAGTCTGTCGTCTTCCGAGGCGCGAGGTCGGGGCGGGTTCTGGTCCCCCGCAAGGCTCACAAGAGCCGTCTCTTCCAACGGATCATGGGTCTCGGCGACGAGGTGCAAATGCCGCCCGAAGGGCGCAAGCTCAGCAACCGGGAGGCGGGGTTGATCCAGGCTTGGATCGACCAGGGGGCCGACTGGCCTGCTCACGTCGGAGTCAGTGCCGGGGTCGAGCTTCACTGGGCCTTTTCGCGGCCGGCGAAACCTGCTCTCCCCGCGGTCAGCCCCAAAGCGCACCCCATCGACCGATTCATCCGGGCCAGACTGAAGGAGAAAAACATTTCGCAGGTTGAGGAGGCCGACAGGCGGACTCTGGCCAGGCGAGCCTATTTCGGGCTCATCGGCCTGCCTCCGGACCCGCGGGAAATATCGAGATTCGAAGCCGACGAACGCTCCGATGCCTGGGCCCGACTGATCGACGGGCTGCTGGAATCCCCGCATTACGGCGAACGCTGGGCCAGGCATTGGCTGGACGTCGCCCGCTATTCCGAGAGCGAAGCCTACGAGTTCGACGTCTTCAAGCCCTGGGCTTTCCAGTACCGGGATTTCGTGATTTGGGCGTTCAACGAGAACCTGCCTTTCGACCGGTTTTTGCGTTGGCAGGTGGCGGGAGATGAAATCGCGCCCCGCGACCGATATGCCTTGGCGGCCACCGGCTTCGCCGCCGTGGGCCCCAATCAGACCAACGAACCGACGGAACTGGAAGAGTACGACGCCCTCGACGACATTTTGGGGACGACCACCTTGGCGACTTTGGGCCTGACCGTTGCCTGCGCCCGCTGCCACAATCACAAGTACGATCCCGTCACTCAAAAGGACTACTACCGGATGCTGGCCTTCTTCCGTCCCAGCCACCGCGTCGACCACAATCTCAGCGCGCTGGAACGGCCCGATCTGGTGGTGGATGCGGAGCGGAAGGAAGAAGCTCTAGAGAGCTGGATTCGACCCCACCGACGCCGCATCATGGCGCAGCGGTTGCAAAAGGAGGGAGTCGTAGAGGATCGGATCGAGCACTTCCTGGCCCACTTCGAGGAGCCCAGGACCAATCCGCTGGAAACGGCGGAACTGAGCTTCCTGCTGGGCCTGAAACTCAAGGGCCGCTCCAACGTCGACCGATTCGTCCGCGAGTCGTTGCCGGCGGAACAACAGCGGCAGTGGGAGGACCT
>JBFGHF010000687.1:0-2435 GCA_041578355.1 Acidobacteriota bacterium | reverse complement strand
GTCCCACGCCCCTGGCCCCAAGTCCCCCGCCCCACGCCCCCCCAGTCCCACGCCCCAAGCCCCCGTCCCCCCTTGACATTTGTTTTAGTCTAGGCTAAATTTTTTATTTGGCAACGTGAAACCACTTTCCTGGAGGAATCCATGCGCCCCTGGATCAGGCTCCAACTGCTTCTCTTTGCGGTTCTGACGGCTTCCACCCTGTGGGCGGCCGAGGAAAAGGCCGCCGAGAAACGGATTCAAGTCCTGGAAGAGCGTTTGCAGCGGCTGGAGGAACGGCTCGATCGTCTGATCGAGGTCCTCGCTTCGCAGCGCTCCGAGACTCCCGCGGTCGCCCGGGAGACTGCCGCGGCGCTCCGCGAAGAGGCTGAGCTTGCCGCGCAGGAACTTGCCGCCGTCAACGGAAGTCCCCGGCCCAGCGCATCCCCGGGCAAGGGCCAAGCGGCAGGGGCTCAACAGAACCCTCAGCCGACTCTCGACGAGATCCCTGAGCCCAAGGTGCCGATCAACGGATACATGGAGATGCACCTCAACCATGACGGCATCAATCCGACGACTCTCGATTTCCATCGCTTCGTCCTGCTCTTCGGCTACAACTTCTCGGATCGAATCCAATTCGTCTCGGAATTGGAATTGGAGCACGGGTTTGTGGAGGGCGCCGAGCTGAGCGGCGAGCTGGAGTTGGAGCAGGCCTTTCTCAACTTCCGGCTGCACCCCAAGGCCAACTTCCGCGCCGGAATGATGCTCACCCCGGTCGGCATCATCAATCTCTACCACGAGCCCACCAGCTTCAACGGTGTGGAGAGGCCCTTTTTGGACACGGTGATCCTTCCCTCGACTTGGTCCTCGAACGGCGCCGGGCTGGTGGGCGATCTGGGAAAAGGCTTTCATTACCAGGCCTTTGTAATGAGTCCTTTGAACGGCTCTTTCTTCAGCACCGACGAGGGGCTGCGGGGCGGCCGTCAGAAGGGTTTCTTCGAGAACGTCCGCAATGCCGCGGCCGTGGGGCGGCTCGAGTACCGGGGGTTGCCCGGACTCAATCTGGGAGCCAGCTATTGGGCGGGCGAGACCGGCTTTGATTTCCGTGACGTCAGCGGCAAGTTGCAAATCCTGGAGTTCGACGGCCGCTTCAGCAGGGGACGCTTCGACGCACGCGGCCAGTTCGTCTTGACCGACCTCGACGAGGCGGCGCGCATCAACCGCGTGCTTCAACTCACCACGGGGGTCAACCCCAATCTGGCGGAACAGATGCGGGGGTACTATCTGGAGGGTGCATTTCACTTGCTTCCTTCAGGAAGCGCCCACGATCTGGTGGCCTTTTACCGCTATGAGGATTTCAACACCCAGCACAAGATGCCGGCCGGCTTTCTGCCCATTCCCCAGTTCGATCGCTCGGCGCAAGTCATCGGGCTGGGTTACTTTCCTCACCCCGACGTGGCCCTCAAATTCGATTACACATTCCTCGACAGCGCCAGCATCATCATCGACACGCCCAATCAATGGAACTTCGGCGTCGGCTGGTGGTTTTGATGGATAGGAGCAACCGTGCGTAGAACGCTTGACAAGTTTTCCTGGTTGCTCTTGGCAGCCGTCTTGGCACTGGCATCCCTGCTCCTGATCCCCGCCGGGGCACGAGCATCCCTGCTCCTGATCCCGCCGCCAGAACCGGAAACGGGGTCTCCCCCGGTCAAAAAGATCTCCATCACGGCCCAACGCTTCCATTTTTCGCCCGCCCGAATCGAGGCGGAAGCGGGGACGCGCCTCGAGATCCGACTGCGCAGCCGCGACACGGTCCATGGCTTTCACATCGTCGGCACCGACGTGAACGTCCTGGTTCCGGCCCGCGGTCGGGGAACCGTCACGGCGGTCTTCGACGCCCCAGAACCAGGCCGCTACGAGTTCGAGTGCTCCAAGAAATGCGGTGCGGGACACACTCAGATGCGCGGAATCATAACCGTCAAGGACTCTTCCCAACGCGGAGAGAAAAACCAATGACTCGAAAAGCAATCGCGTCGATCGCCCTGGCGGCGTCGCTTTTGATCGTTCAAACGGTCCTTTCGCAGAGCCGCGGAGGCCGTGGAGAGTGGATTGCGAGGCGGGCGGCCCTGGCCACCGCCCCGGCAGGCGAGAGCCTCCCTTCGGTGGTAGGAACAGAATTCGGAGATCCGCTTCCCGGCATCACGCCCCATCAACTCGAGTTGTTTCTGATCGGGCTGGATGACTTTCTGGAAGTCGAAGACGCCGACGAGGGCCTCGGGCCCACCTTCAACGGCCGTTCCTGCGCCCAGTGCCACGCCGTTCCCCGCGTGGGGGGCGTTGCCAACGTGATGGAGATGCGGGCCGGGATCCTCCACCCCGACGGACGCTTCGAGGAGCCTCCCGGCGGGACACTCTTCCAGATGTTCTCATTGCCGAGCCACGAGACTCAGGCGCTCTTT
>JBFGHF010000686.1:0-2435 GCA_041578355.1 Acidobacteriota bacterium | reverse complement strand
GAAGAGGTTGATTGAAGTCTTTTTGCCGGCGCTGAAATAGAGAGACTTTCCGTCGGGAGCCCAGTCGAGTGCTCCGGGGTCGTAGCGAGGATCTTCGAGCAGAACGGTGGCGGCGCCGCCTTCGGGGTCGGCGATCAGGATCCTCTGGTGCCAGGTGCTGGTGCCGGCGGTAGGTTCCGAGAGAAAGGCGATCGTGCTTCCCAAGGGAGACCAGCGGGGATTCGAGTCGTTGCCCGGGTTTTCCTGCAGCTTGCGCGGTTGACCGTCCACCAGGGCCGTCCACCAGACGTCGGTCCTCCAACTTTCGTTGAGCTTGTCGTTGGGACGGGTGACGTAGGCGATCCGGGTTGAATCGGGAGACCACTGCGGGTCGCTGACGATGAACTCCCCTTCGGTCAGTCTGCGGGTCTCATTGCTTTCCACATCCAACACCCAGAGGTGACTCCAGCGAAACTTCTGATCGACGACTTCGGCGTCGTCTCGTTTTTTCTGCTTCTCTTTTTCTTCCTCGCTGAGTGGGTCCTGGGCAATGAAAGCAATCTTCTTCCCGTCGGCAGATACGGAGAAAGTGCGGACGCCCTCCACATGATCGGTCGCTTTCCACGCTTCCCCGCCGTCCATCCAGAGGTAGTGGATCTGCTGACCCGGCCCCGAGTCTTCCGAATCTCCGCCGGAGTCCTGCTTGGCTCCTCGAACGGTCAGGAAGGCGATTCGCCTGCTGTCGGGGAACCACTGAGGGGAGTAGCAGTCCCGGTCCCCGTAGGTGAGTTGCCGCCGCTCACTCCCGTCGGGGCGGACTCTCCAAATATGATTCACCGATCTGAGGTCCGCGTCGTCCATGTCGCGCGAGGACTGCGTGTAGACCACCCAGCGGCCGTCGGGCGAGAGCTGAGGACTGCCCACATCGTTGATGCGCAGGGTGTCCTCGGCCGAGAGATGCTTGACGGGCTGTCCCTCTTGCCGTGGAGGGGATGCGAGCAGTCCGCCGACAAAAACTGCCAGGATCATGAAACTCGGTCGACGCATTTTTTCGGGGTCTCCTTCTTCAAAGTCAGTGGGTTAATGTAGCGGAATCGGGGGAGGGAAGCCAAGGGGCTGGGGTGCCTCGGGTCCTGGGTCTTGAGCCAATGGGCCTTCAGCTAGCGCTTTCTTGCGAGACGCGTTTCAAGGAAAGTTTTTTCACCCGCTGTCAGGTTCGACCCGCGGCCCGCTAGCCGCACGCCGGCAGCCGGAACTGGCGGGCCTTGGGAGATCGGGTGCCGTAGAGGCTGGCTATGAGCTTGTCCGCTTCGTAAGCGGGCAGGGGCCGGGAATAAAGGAATCCCTGGGCGTATTCACAGTTGAGCAGACGGAGACGAGCGGCCTGTTCGGCCGTCTCAACACCTTCGGCCACCACCTTCATCCCCAGGTTGTGACTCAAGTTGACGATGGTTTGCACGATCTGCGCTTTCTCCGGATCTTCAACCATGCCGGAGACGAAGCTTCGGTCGATCTTGGATGCGTCGATCGGGAAGCGATGAAGGTAATTGAGAGACGAGTAGCCGGTTCCGAAGTCGTCCAAATGAAGGTCGACGCCCAGCGCCTTGAGCCGGGTGAGCTGGTCGATGGCCTTGTCCTCCATCAAGGCGCCTTCGGTGATCTCCAGGTTGAGCCACTGAGGTTCGAGACCGGCGCTGGCAAGGGCCGCCGTCAATTCGTCGGCCAAGTCGGGCTGGGTGAAATGCCGCGCCGAGAGGTTGACGCTGGCCGAGAGGGGCGTGCCGGTGGCGAAACGCTTCTGCCACAGACGCAATTGGCGACACGCTTCGCGAAGGACCCACCAGCTGATCGGCATGATCAGGCCGGTGTCGTCGGCGACATCGAGGAATTCACCCGGCAACAGGAGTCCCCGGTCCGGATGCTCCCAGCGCACCAGCGCTTCGAATCCCTGCAGCTCGCCGGTTTTCATGCTGACGATCGGCTGGTAGTAGACCGTGAACTCCTTGCGGTCGAGGGCTCGACGAATGTCGTTCTCGGTCTGGAGCAAGGCCACCGCCCTGGCGTGCATCTCGTGGTCGAACACTTCGTGGCGTGCTTTGCCTTGCATCTTGGCGCGGTACATGGCGATGTCGGCGTCGCGGAGCAACTCCACGGGTTTGTCGTATCCCGTTTTACTGAATGCGATTCCGATGCTGGCAGTGGTGAAAACCTCCTGGCCTCCCAGGCTGAAAGGCCGGCTCAATTCCCGTTGGATCTTTTCCGCCACCCGGGTGGCGTCTGCCGCGGAGCGGATATCTTCCAGCAGCACCGTGAACTCGTCACCGCCCAGACGGGCCACCGTGTCGCCGCCCCGCACGCAGGCTTCCAGGCGCCGCGCGGTTCGGCTCAGCATGCGGTCGCCGGCTTCGTGTCCCAGGCTGTCGTTGATGACCTTGAAACGATCCAGGTCGAGAAAG
>JBFGHF010000685.1:0-2445 GCA_041578355.1 Acidobacteriota bacterium | reverse complement strand
TTTCCGATGAGGAGGCACGCCGGCGTGGGACTCAGAAGACCGTTCTGGAACGCAAGGCGCCTCCCACCTTCGACATCCTCGTGGAAATCCAGAGCCGCGACCAGTTGGCAATCTACGCCAATCTCTCCCGAGTGGTGGATCGTGTGCTTGCCGGCAGCGCCGTCACTCCCGAGATCAGGAGCCGGGAGGCTGACGGGCAGGTCAAGATCGAGGGGCGGGGGCCGCGTCAGAAGGCCTTCGAACCCTGGATTGAGTCCCCGATTTCGAGCGTCGCGGGAGCGGGAGATTCGCCCTACGAACGCTCTCTTCAAAATGGGCGGGAAGTGCGGATCTATCCCATCGGAGTCAATCGGACGCGCCTCGACCGCTGCATCCGCGAGTTGGGGGTTCCGGCTCGTCTCGCCGATCAACCCATCAACGCCGACATCGTTCTCAGTCTCAAGGCCCTGCGCAAGCGGCAACCCAAGAAGCTGCAGAAAGCGCTCGAGAACGGCGTCAAATTCTTCACCATCAAGAGCAACACGCTGGGACAAGTGCGCAACTTCCTGGCCGACTATTTCGGCCTGGGAGTGGAAGTCTCTTTGCAGCGGGGCCGCCACCCGGCTTTGGAAGAAACCGAAGACGCCATCATTCGAGTCCAGCGCCACCCGGTCCCCGTGGAATTGGCGCCGCAGAATTCGTTCGTGCGGCGCAGCCAGCACCGATTGGTCCAACGGCACGGCCTGCACTCGGAGAGCCGGGGGAGGGCCTCTCACCGTCACGTCGTCGTCTTTCCCGGCGCCGACTAGACACCAGACCCGAGACCGTTTTCCGGAACCAGGTAAGTCATGGCCCGCGACCACATCCACCCCACCGCTCTGATTCATCCCGACGCCCGCATCGGGGAGCAGACCAAGATCGGCCCCTACGCCGTGATCGAGGGCGACACCGATGTCGGAGCGAATTGCCGGATCGAGGCGCATGCCGTCGTCAAGCGGCATACCCGCATGGGGAACGGCAACCACGTTTTCGAGGGGGCGGTGCTGGGAGGGATTCCCCAGGACCTGAAGTACTCCGGCAGCCCTTCCCGGCTGGAGATCGGAGACGGCAACGTCTTCCGCGAAAACGTGACCGTCAACCGATCCACCGAGGTCGGCGGTGTGACGCGTCTGGGGGACCGGAATTATCTGATGACCTGCGCCCACGTCGCCCACGAATGCTCTCTCGAGGACGACGTGATCATGGCCAACAACGTGGCCCTGGCCGGGCATGTGCACATCGAAAGCAAGGCCTTCCTCTCGGGGGGCGTCGTCGTCCACCAGTTCACCCGCATCGGAACCCTCGCCATGGTGGGAGGCAACGCAAAAGTGACTCAGGACGTGTTGCCGTTTTTTCTGGTCGACGGAGTCCCGGCCCGCACACGCAGCCTCAACCTCGTCGGTCTGCAGAGGGCGGGCTATTCCCGCGATGCCATCCGGGCGCTCAAAAGCGCCTATCGGATCCTGTCGGGTCGAGAGGGAAGGCTGCAGGACCGTCTTCAACGGCTGGAAAAGCTCGAGGCCGAGCCTGTGGAGCGCCTAATCCGATTCATCCGGGGCTCGGAGCGCGGCTTCTGCCGTTTCGCTTGAACCCCGTGGGGGATGCTTTCTCTCCCAAACCTCGAAAGAATAGGCGTAGCGGTTTCGCTCGTCCGCCTTGTGATCTTCCCGCCCGGTCAGTTGCCAGAGAGACCAATCGACATCCGGAAAATAGGTATCGCCTTCGAACCTGGCGTGGACCCGCGTCAGGTAGAGGGCGTCGGCCCGGGGGAGCGCCAACTGGTAGATTTCAGCACCTCCCGCGATGAAGACCTCCTCCCCTTGCGGACAGAATCGGAGCGCCTCGTCCCAGGAGCGGGCCACTCGAGTGCCTTTGGCCCGGTAATTCCGTTTCCGGGTGAGCACGATCATGGTTCGACCGGGCAAAGGTGCGACCAGCGACTCGAAAGTGCGGCGCCCCATCACCAGGTGATGTCCCATGGTGCGGCGCTTGAAATAGGCCAAGTCGGCGGGGAGCCTCCAGGGCAGGGAATTGTCGCGTCCGATCACCTGGTTCTCGGAAAGGGCCGCGATCAGGGAGATCTTCATACCGAGATGGGGGCTCGGATGGGAGGGTGAGGGTCGTATCCGTGCAACAGGAAATCTTCCGCTTTGAAGTCGAAGACCGAGGCCACCGAGGGGTTGAGGGTCATGGTGGGCAGAGGCCGAGGCTTTCTTTCCAACTGCAAGCGCGCCTGTTCGAGATGATTGCTGTAAAGATGGGTGTCTCCCAGGGTGAGAATGAACTCCTTGGGCCGCAGTCCGCACACCTGAGCCACCATCAGGGTCAGCAATGAATAGGAGGCGATGTTGAAGGGGACTCCCAGAAAGACGTCGGCGCTTCGTTGGTAGAGTTGGCAGGAGAGTTCGCCGCGGCGGACGTAGAACT
>JBFGHF010000684.1:0-2448 GCA_041578355.1 Acidobacteriota bacterium | reverse complement strand
GAGCCACCGCTGTCTTGGCCACCTGCACTCCCCGCCGGCACACCAGGCGCCGGTAAAAGCGCTTCAGGGTGGGCTCGTGGCGGCAAGCCGAGTTGCCCGCCTCCACCAGCTGGTAGCGCATCAGGGTCGATCCTTGCCGGCTGATGCGCCCCAGGCGGCGCCGCTGCCCGCTGGAGTGCTCCACCGGGGTCAACCCCAGGTAACTGGCCAGCTGGTCGGCGCTCTCAAAGCGCTCCACCGGACCCACCACCAGCACCCAGGCCAGCGCCGTGGTCGGCCCCACCCCGGGATAGCCGAGCAGACGCTCCGCTTCAGGACGAGCCGCCACCTCTTGGCGGATCTGCTTGTCCAGCCGAGCGATCCGTGGGTCCAGCCAATCCAAGGCTTCCCACAGTTCCTGGCCCGTCTCCCGGGCGTGGGGCCGCAGCGACAAGCCGGCAAAGGCTTGCCGCCCCCGTTTCGTGAACAGCTTGGACCCCAAGGCCAGCCGGTGGTTCAGAGCCAGCGACTGCAACGAGTTCTTGACCCGCGTCCGGGTGCGCACCCAGCGAATGCGTTGTTTGAGCACATGGCGCAGATCCCGTCCCTTCGGGTCGATCACCCAGATCTCGGGAAAGCGCTCCTCCAGCAGCAATCGCAGAATCAGTCGAGCGTCCTCGCGGTCGTTCTTTTTCTTGCGTACCTGTTGCGCTCGAATCCGGGCTGCATCTCCCACCTTCAACTCCACTCCCAGCTTGTCCATCAACTCGTGAAACCAGCTCGAGTAGCCCGTGCTCTCCATTGCCACCAGCGTCTGCCCACCCAGTCCGCTGTAAAACTTCTCCACCTCCTTTCCTCCCTGGTGGTGCAGCCGTCGCTCCACCATTTCTCCGGTCTTCTTGTTCACCATTGCAACTTGTTGGAACCTTGTGTGAAAATCACATCCAACATAGTTCATTTCGGCCTCCTCTCTTGCGAGTCCCCAGACTCGGAAGTCAGGCCTACCCGACTGGCTTACCAGTCGGCTCTGACGAGGAGGCCGTTTTCTTATGTAATCGGGCTAGAGGCGCTGCAGCAGCTTGTTCAGTGCCTCCTTCGACTCTCCCGGTGCATCGATCCAGTGGAGGTGGGTTTCTTTGCGGAACCATGTCATCTGGCGCTTCGCGTAACGGCGGGTGTCTCGGGCGGTGCGTTCGATCGCCTCCGCTCGGCCGATCTCACCGCGAAGATGGGCGGCAGCGTGCCGGTAACCGAGAGCTTCGAACCCCTTGCTTTGCGGAGAATACTCTTTCAGCAACCGCTCGACTTCTTCGAGCAACCCCCCCTCGAACATGCGCGCCACGCGATCTTCGATTCGTTGGTAGAGGACTTGCCGAGGCAAGCGGATTCCGAATTTGAGGATTCGAACCTCCTTCAGGGGTGATTTTCGCGGTTGCAGCGAACTGATGGGTTGACCGCTCGCGAAATAGACCTCCAGGGCGCGCAGAATACGCGTTCGATCGGATGTATGGATCCTTTCGGCGCTGAGGGGGTCCTTTCGGGCCAACAGGGCGTGCAAATGAGCGTCACCTTTCTTTTCGGCAATGCGCTTCAGGCGCCGGCGAATTTCAGGCGATTTGCCCGGACCCTCGAAAATGCCCTCCAACAGTGCGCGCAGATAGAGCCCTGTTCCGCCGACCACGACGGGAATCTTGCCCCGCGATCGAATCTGCTCACAGATCGCCCTGGCCTCGACCATGTAACGGCCCGCGCTGTAAAACTCGTCCGGGGTGATCCGATCGAAGAGGTGGTGGGGGACTTTCCTGCGCTCCTCATCGGTCGGCTTGGCGGTGCCGATCTCCATGCCCCGGATCATTTGCATCGAATCGCAGTTGACGATCTCACCATCCAACTCCAGGGCGGCCGAGATCGCCAGCGAGCTCTTCCCGGAAGCGGTGGGACCGACGATGGCGATGAGGATTCGTGGATCGCGGCTCGTAGACATGGATTGTCCAACCTACACCATTTACGATCCGGCCAGGCGGGCGCTTTCCCTTTACGATACGCCAGGCGGGCGCTTTCTTTCGGAGCTTGGTTCGTGAGAACCAAGACAAATCCCCTTTTGCCCGTCATGTCCCCGTTCTCATGGACGCGGCTCTGTCAGAGTCGCTTGACCCGAATCAGGCGGGTGTATCAGGGACCCAGGACCGGGGACTGAGTTGTTGCTCATAGAAACGCTGTCCAAGGCGTGGCGGCAATCTGATTTCCTGCTCAAGAAGGAAGCTCCGTCAGGTACGCCGTCCGGCGGATTCGGGCAACAAGCCTGGAGACAACGAAGACTTACCCGGGAGCAGCGATCCCCGGGGACTGCAGACTGACAACCCTCAGTAGACTTCGACGAGTTCGATTCCCGGGTAGTAGTGGCGCAGTATGGCTTCGTAGCTGAGACCCCGTTTGGCCAGCTCGACGGCGCCGATTTGGCACATACCG
>JBFGHF010000683.1:0-2453 GCA_041578355.1 Acidobacteriota bacterium | reverse complement strand
TCAGGATGTCGGCATCCGGCGTGGCCAGCCGGCGTTTCGACCGCCGACCGCCGCCGTTGCACAGTCTCGGCACAGCGCAGCGACGGCGTGCCGCCCGACTCGAAAAGCCACCGTCGAGACGGGTTTTGATTGGAGACTGGGAGCGAGTATCATTAATATCGGGATCGGACAATGATCAGTCGGGCGATGGAAGACTACCTGAAGACCATTTACCAGCTGGGCGAGGACAACGAGAAAGTGTCGACCTCCCGGCTGGCCCAGCGGATGGCGTGCTCGGCGGCCAGCGTAACCAATATGCTGCAAAAGCTCTCCGAACTGAAATTGGTGCGCTACAAACCCTATCAGGGCGTGCGTCTCACCGACGCCGGGAGCAAGGTCGCTCTGGAGGTGCTGCGCCATCACCGCTTGGTCGAGACATATCTGCAAGAGGTCCTGGGATACAGTTGGGACAAGGTGCACGACGAGGCCGAGCAATTGGAGCATGTGATTTCCGAGGAACTCGAAGCCCGAATGGACGAAGCGCTGGGTTATCCCACGCGCGATCCCCACGGCCATCCCATCCCGGGCAAGGACGGCACCATGCCTCAGGAATCGCACGATTCGCTCTGGGACACTCCCATTGGCGCGAAGGTCAAGGTCAGTCTTGTCAACGACGCTGATCCCAGGGTCCTCCGTTACCTGGCTTCCATCGGCATCCACCCGCAAGTTAACGTGAGTGTGCTGGAAAAGGCCCCGTTCAACGGTCCGATTCACGTACAGATCAACGAAATCGAACACAGCCTCAGTGAGGAACTGGCGCGCCAAATCTTCGTAAGTCCCGCATGAAACGCCCTCTGACTCCCATTCGCTTCCTGCACCGGGCCGAATCGCAATACGGCACAAAGACCGGGGTGATCGACGGTGATGAAAGCTGGACCTACTCGGAATACGCCCGACGTTGCCGCCGACAGGCCAACCTGCTGGAATCCTACCGACTGCCCGCCGGCAGCGTGGTGGCGTTTTTATCTTTCAACACCCATCAGCTGCTGGAAGGGTATTACGGAGTGATTCTGGCAGGTCACGTTTTCCTGCCGCTCAACATCCGACTCTCGCCGGCGGATTTCACGTTCATCCTCAACGACGCCTCGGTCAAGGTGCTCTTCTTCCACCAGGCGTTTCGCTCGGTGATCGAGCAGATCCGCCCCCAGCTGGAGACCGTGGAGCGGTTCATCTCTCTCGATTCCGGCGAGACGGCGGATTGGATGGAGGATCGGCTCTACGATCAGCTGCTGGAAGAACAGTCCCCCCAACTGCAAGTCGACGCGGAAGCGGTCGACGAAGACTCGGTCGCCGAGATGTTCTACACCTCGGGCACCACCAGCACACCCAAGGGTGTGCTGCTCACCCACAGAAACCTCTATCTGCACGCACTGGAAGTGGGATTGATGCTCAACGGAACGGACGCCGACGTCCAACTCCACACGATCCCGCTTTTCCATGTCAACGGCTGGGGAACTCCGCAGTTGCTGACCTGCCTGGGCGGCACTCATGTGATGCTGCCCAAATTCGATCCCCTGGGCGTGCTGGAGCAGATTCAGAGAAACCGGGTGACCCTGATGTCCCTGGTGCCGACTATGGCGACCGCTCTGATCCATCACCCCGAGCGGGGAAACTTCGATCTCTCCTCGCTGCGCCGCGTGACCATCGGTGGATCGGCGTCCAACCCGAAACTGATAGGAGAAGCCGAAGAAGCCTTCGGGTGCCTGGTGGTTTCGGGTTACGGACTGACCGAAACCAGCCCCGTTTTGACCGCTTCCTTCGTCAAGAGCCATCTCAAGACCGACGATGCGGACCACAGTCGTGAAATCCAGGCCATGACCGGCTATCCCATCCCCGGAGCGGATCTGCAGATAGTCGACGACGACGGCCGACCGCTTCCCTGGGACGGCGTCTCGGAGGGAGAGATCGTGGTGCGTGGGGACATGGTGATGAAAGGGTACTACAACCGCCCCGAAGACAACGAAAAAGCCTTTCGGGGAGGCTGGTTTCACACCGGCGACCGGGCCACCATCAATCCCGACGGCTATGTTCTGATCGTGGACCGCCAAAAAGACATCATCATCAGCGGCGGAGAGAACATCTCCAGCATCGAATTGGAAAAGGTCGTTCTCGGCCACCCGGCCGTCCTCGAGTGCGCCGTGATACCCATCCCCGACGACCAGTGGGGCGAGGTGCCCAAGGCCCTCGTCGTCTGCAAGCCCGGCCGCAGCTGCGAAGAAGAAGAGCTGCTCGATCACTGCCGGACCAATCTGGCCGGTTTCAAGATGCCCAAAAGCGTCGACTTCTTCGCCCAAGAGCTTCCCAAGGGCGGCACCGGCAAGATCCTCAAGCGAAAGCTGAGGGAGCGGTATTGGGCGAAGGAAAAGAAAAGGGTCCATTGAGGCTCGGGGCTTGGGGCTCGGGGCTTGGGGCTT
>JBFGHF010000682.1:0-2490 GCA_041578355.1 Acidobacteriota bacterium | reverse complement strand
CTGAGGTTGAGCAGAATCTCGCGGCTCCGCCGCGTCGGCCGCTGGGAGACCAAGTTGATGACGCCTCCCAAAGCGGAGGGCCCATAGAGCGCCGAAGCGGTCCCCTTGATGATCTCGACCTGTCCCAGGTCGAGGGGAGGGACCTGGAGCAGACTCAGGGAATTGCCCTGCAGACCGAAAAGCGGCAGTCCGTCGGAAAGCAACTGGGAATAGCGTCCCCGCAAACCCTGGATGCGCACGTTGGCGGCGCCGGTGGAGGGCGCCGTGGTCTGCACCCGGAGTCCCGTCGTCTCGGCCAGCAGCATGGCGATGCTGCCCGGCGTCATCAAGGCTTTCTCTTCGATTTCCTCCCGATCCACCACCTCGACCCGGAGCGGCTGGTCTTCGAGCCGACGCTCGGTGCGGGTCGCCGACACGGTGATTTCCTCGTCAATCCGCAGAAGGGGCACGAGGTCAATCTCCACCTCCGTCGCTCGATCGCCCTCGATGAAAAAGGTCGCGGCCGTTTCCTGGAAGCCCTGGGCGGCGATCCGGAGGGAGTGGCTCCCAGGGGGCAGGGCAAGCCTTGCGACTCCGTCGGCGTCAGTCCGGACGGTTCCACGACCGTAGTCGATCAGAGCTCCCTCGACGGGCGTTCCGTCCGCGCCGCGCACCTTTACGACGACGGGGGAGTCCTGAAGCGAGCCGGCGAGGAGAGGCGCCGGGATCAGACAGAAAGCGCAGATCAAAAGTGTTCCAATTCGGCTCATGGCGATCCGTTGCCTCCGGGCATTTTTTCCGGTGGGCTTCCAATGACTAAGGGGATGCGGCACAGCCCGGGCCTGTCAAGGCGATCATCCAAGCGCCAGGCTGCAACAATCATCTGAGCCCCGAGGGGATCCGAAATGGGTATTCTAGCCTCAACGCGGGGCTAGCGCTGGACTTGTTCAAGGTGAGAAGGCGGATGAGAAACCAGTTTAGGCTGCAAGACACTCTTCATCCTATCGCTTCGAAACTGGACAGGGGTGTTGATCGAGGCGCGAGACATATTGGAGTGCGGCAGCTCTGCTGCCGCTTTGGCAAACCGCATCAAGCTTGCGTCGAATTACAGTGGAAGCTTGCTTCCGCACCCGAAGAATGTCCGCGCCGATTCCCAAAAAGATGGGCCCTCCGGTCAATACCTTCAGGAGCAGGCGGTTGCCGCTCGGGTACGGAAGCAAGCTTCCGTTTGACAATTCCGCGCCAGGCTGCAGCTCTGGAGTCAGAGCGGCAGCAGCCTCCTTCGCCGAGGCTACGGCGGCCGGGGGAGCTGCCGCACTCCAAATCACCGGGCCGTCATGAAAACGGCGCGAACGAACCGTTCCGAACGCTCTCCCCAGGTCGAATCCAGATCGCGGGTGGGGTGGGCCGCGATCACTTCCTCTTCCGACTTGCCTTCCTTCCTGAGGGCTACGACTCGATCGCGAACCTGGACCAGCATGTCGCGGTAGGCCCGCAGCCCGTCGGGAGTCGACAAGTCGCCGTGTCCGGGGATGATTCGGGTCGTCGGGTTGGCGATCTTCAGCACATGTTCGGCGGCTGCGATGACGCCTTCCACTCCGCCTCCGCTGTCGACGTCGATGAAGGGATAGCGGCCGTTGAAAAACAGGTCGCCCATGTGGAAGACGTCGGCTTTCGTGAAGTGGATCACGACGTCGCCGTCGGTGTGGGCGTTGCGGACGTGGAAGACGTGGATCTTTTCGCCGTTCCAGTAAAAGTTCAAGGCGTCGGTGAAGGTGACCACGGGCAGGGCGGCGGGCGGGGCTTGGCCGGTGCGGCCCATTACGTCCGTGAACTCTTCGGGGTTGAGCCGCCTGCGGACGTTTTCATGGGCCACGATCATGGCGCCGGCTTTCCCCAGATTCTCGTTGCCGCCGGTGTGGTCGCCGTGCCAGTGGGTGTTGACGACAAACCGGACGGCGCCGTCGGTGACCTTGGCCACCGCCGCCAGGATCTTTTCGGTCAGAGGGGCGAACTGATCGTCCACCAGAAAGGCGCCGTCGTCTCCGGTGCAGAGACCGATGTTCCCTCCTCGGCCTTGGAGCATGTAAATGTTTTCGGACACTTTCGCAGTCTGGATTTGAACGTCTTCCATCTCCTGCGCCCAGCCAGCCGGAGCCAGCGTTGCCGCCAGAGCCAGTCCGATCGCCCAACTTTTTCGCGTCATTTGACAACCTCCCCTTCCTCAGCTCCCAATTCCCGACTCTCAGCCGTAGGTTTGTCGCGCAGCCAAGGATGGCTGGTGCGACCCGCAGCCGTGACGGCTGCGCTGCTTCCACAGCCAGGATGGCTGCGTCACGGCCAAGCAGTTGTAACCCTTGTCACCGGATTTCGACAAGAGGCGTTGTTAGGATAAACGCGCTGTTCGGCGGAGGCAACGATTCGGGAATCCGTCAACCCAGTCGGGCGAGGGGAAAATGATGCCTCGAGTCATATTTGGATTTCAATCCGCTTTCAGTCTCTGGATGCTGG
>JBFGHF010000681.1:0-2492 GCA_041578355.1 Acidobacteriota bacterium | reverse complement strand
GGAGGGAGTCCTCCATGCGATTCAGTTCGCCGAGGCTGAGTCCCAGCATGAAATGGCCGTTGGCGTTGTCCGGGTTCTGGTCGACGAATTCCTTGAATTCCAGTGCGGCGAGGGTGAAGTCTCCCCTTTTGTAAGCGGCTACGCCCTCTGTCCAGCCGGCGAGAAGCGGAGTCGACAGAAAAAGCAGAACGGCGATTGTAATCAGTGGCTTGAACATGGTTGGTGTTCTCCCGGCCGGTGGAAGCGCGGCGCGCCCTCGAGCACGGCGAGCCCGGCCCAAACCTGCCGCGCTGGCGATCCCTTCGTATGCGCAGATCGAGACGTTGCGCGAACCCGATCCTACAACAAGCCGAAGAGGCTTTCGAGCAGCGGTGCTGGTCCGGCGGCTCACCGGGGCTGTCCTGCTGTAGCCCAACAGAGATCGGGGTTGAGCCTTGAGATTGCAGGCCGAGGGCCGGTAGACTTTTCCCTATGCGGATTACGTTTCGTGCGGGCTTTCTGATTTGCCTTTTTTCGGCGGCTGTCACGATCTCTGTTTGGAGCTATCTCCCCGAGGCGGGTGAGTATCAGATCGTTTCGATCGATCCAAGTAGCTGGCTGGTGACAGCGCGAAGTGAAAACGGGAACACACTGGCTTTCCACATGCACCCCTCGGTTTTTCGGGGCCGATGCTTTCAGGCCAATCTGAGAGGCGTCACCGAGGGAGGACGATTCTCGATGGTTGGTCCTCCGCGGGAGAGGTTTGACCGTTTGCAGGCCAAGGCGGTGACCCGGCAAGGGGCCCCGGCTGACGAAAAGCGGACCCGAGGACGGAATCAACGTCCGAGTACTCGAGGAATGCAGCGCTACTGCGTCACCGATGTTGACGCTGAACGACAGACCGCCCATGCCGAGAGCCAATCGGGAGAGAAGATTCGGTTCAAGATCGATGTGTCTAGCTTTCGCGGTTACCGTTTTCAGGTTCCCTCGGTGGTCGATTTGGCGAGGGGAGAACGCTTTAGCCTGACTACTCCGAATTCGGTTCCAGTCCGCTGCTGCACCCTTGAAGAGCGTCTCCGCCAACGGTGAGGGTTGCGCCTGGATTCCACACGGACTCCTGAACACGGATCACCGAACACGGACCCGGCCAAGTCCTCCGGCCTTCCCCAAGCTCCGTGTTTCTTGTTCTCCGAATCCTTGTTCCGTGTTGGGTCTTGCCGGGTTCGGGAACTGAAGTTGACCCGTTTTAGTGGACACCTCAAGATTTGGGACAGGAGTCCACTTATGGAAGACAAGGCAAGACATTCCGGCTGAATTCCGGCGATAGATGGTGGAGCTGGTGCGCAGCGGGCTGTTTTCGATTCTATTGAGGGCTGGTACAACCCCCATCGCCTGCATTCGTCGCTGGGGTACCTGTCACCCGCTCAGTTCGAAGGGGTTGTCTATCGGTCCTCCCCGCTCGCACTTCACATTTCGCACGTCTCACTTCACCCCTCGCGTTGTTCCTGCTTCTTGAGTTTGTGGGCCGTCCACCGTCGAAGCGGGAACGCCCGAAGGCGAAAGTGCGAGATGAGAAATGAGAAGTTCGAAGGGTTAGACTATCGGGTCCCCCCCGCTCTCACTTCACATCTCACACATCTCACTCACCCCTTGCGTTGTTCCGACTTCTTGAGTTTTTGTGGGTTGCCCGCTCTCTGTGGTGAAATCGAGGGAGCCCAGAAGCCAGGAGCCAAACCCATGAAGGTCTACTACGACGAAGACGCCAACCCCGAAGTACTCGATCAAGAAACCGTGGCCATCCTGGGCTACGGAATCCAAGGACGCGCCCAGGCGCACAACCTGCGCGACAGCGGCGTCCGGGTGGTGGTGGGAAACCGCGACGACGAATACCGAAAACAAGCCAGCGGCGAAGGCTTTCGAGTGATGTCGCCCGGCGAAGCCGCCGAACGGGGGAGCCTGGTGGTGATGCTGGTGCCGGACGAGGTCCAGGCCGAGGTCTACGGCAAAGAGGTGGAGCCCGCTTTGAACCCGGGGGACGGCCTCGTCTTCGCCCATGGCTTCGCTCTGCGCTACGGATTGATCGATCCTCCACGGGAGGTCGACACTCTCTTGCTGGCGCCGCGCCTCCCCGGCGGCCCGCTCCGGCAGCGCTACCTGGCGGGCTGGGGCGTTCCGGCCTTCGTCTCGGTCGAGCGGGACGCCACGGGGAGGGCCAGGCAGAGGCTTCTGGCTTTGGCCTTTGCACTGGGCATAACCCGCTGCGGGGCCATCGAAGCCAGCGCCGCGGTGGAAACCGAACTGGATCACTTTTCCGAGCACTTCACCTACCCGGCGATCTTCCGGCTCCTGGAGACCGCTTTCGAAGCGCTCGTCGACGAGGGTTACGAGCCCGAGGTGGCTCTCATGGAGTTGCACGGCTCGGGGGAACTGGGTGAGGTGCTCGAAGCGGCCGCTCTCCAAGGCCTGATGCCCATGATCGATTCCCACGCCTCCCCGGCCTGCCAAGTGGGAAT
>JBFGHF010000680.1:0-2508 GCA_041578355.1 Acidobacteriota bacterium | reverse complement strand
GCAGATCAGGATTCATTCTCTCTTGCGGCCGTTCGGAGGCGCTTCTCTCGAAGAAAGTTCGCCAGGTCTTTGAAGCCTCCCTCCCCCGCCCAGTCCTCGGGCAGAGCGTCGAACTTTTCGTCTTTCGATTCGAGGGCGGCGCCTTTTTCGACCAGGAACTCGACCGTGTCGCGGTGTCCGTTGTGCGCTGCCCAGTGGAGCCCCGTCCCGCCGAACACGCCCTTGGCGTCGATGCGGGCGCCTCGGCTCATCAGACAGGCCGCCACCTCGGTGTGACCGTTGCGGCAGGCGCTGTAGAAGGCGTCCGAGACGATGTCGCCCAGGATATGAGCCGAGCCGGGGACCCAGTGGTCGGTCGGATGGTTCGGCGCCGCTCGCCGGGGTCGGAGGGCATCGCTCTCGCCCGCTTCCAGAAAGCGCTCCACCTCTTTGAGCCGACCCAGGCTGGCGGCGGTGATCAGGTCCATGGGCTGGGAGGAGAGCGGGAGCAGAAGGTCGGCGACCTTGCGGCTCCCCATGGTGGCCGCCCAGTCGAGCGGTGTGGCTCCCCAGTCGGTCTTCGCCTCGACGTCCGCCCCCGCTTCGATCAGCATCCGGGCGATCTCGGGAAAGTCCTTCTCCGCCGCCCAATGGAGAGCCGTCTTGTCGCGTGAGTCCCGCGCGTAAGCCAAATGTGGGGAGGAGGCGAGCATCCGCTCGACAACCTGCCGATCCCCGGATTCCACCGCCCTGAAAAAGAGCTTTTCCGCATCGTTCATGGCCTTTTTTCGATTTTCAAGCTGTGACCTCGCTTGAACTCCTCCCACACCCCTGGCCCGGTGTCTCGATTCCACCACACTTTACAGGGTGTCAAAGCTTTAGAACTGAGCAGCCGAAACTGGCGCCTGACTATCCCGTCGACGCCATGAAGTCTTTGAAGCGCCTCTGCACCTCTTCCTCGGTCATGTCTTCCTTGTGGGTGGCCACGATCCATACATGACCGTAGGGATCTCGCAGCCTACCCGCGCGGTCGCCGTAGAACTGGTCGGCGATGGGAATCAAAACCTCGGCGCCCCCAGCCACGGCCCGTTGGGCGAGAGAATCCACGTCCTCCACATAGAGGTGGAGGTGCACCGGGCTTCCTTTCAGCGACTTGGGGCTGTGATTGCCCCAGTCCGGGAACTCGTCGGTCACCATGATCAGCGAATCGCCGATCTTGAGCTCGGCGTGTGCGATCCTGCCGTCGGGGAGGGCGAGGCGGGACACTTCCTTGGCGCCGAACGTCGCTTTGTAAAAGTCGATGGCGGCGGCCCCGCCGTCGACGACCAAGTGCGGGGTGACGCTGTGGAACCCTTCCGGGATTGGATTGACCGTCATGGAATTGTCTCCTTTTCTCAGCGGATGCTGGTTCCATTTTAGACCAGGCGAAAGAATGCGGTCATCCCTGGAATCGCATCGGGGGCGCCTCCGAGGCAAGTTTGGTTGTCTCAATCGGCCGGGAATGGAACAATTCTTTTCGGAGGTGCCGAATGCGCGGACAGATGATGGATTTTCCTCTCACCATCGATCATCTACTGAGGAGAATCGAAAGCTTGTTTTCCCCAGTGGAAGTCGTGTCACGAGTTCCCGACAAGTCGCTCGATCGGTCGACTTGGGGCGACTGCGCGCGCCGGGCTCGGCGATTGGCGTCGGGGCTTCGATCGATGGGACTCGAGAAGGGGGATCGGGTTGCCACCCTGATGTGGAACCACCGCCCGCATCTCGAGGCCTACTACGGCATTCCGGGCGCCGGCGGCGTTCTCCACACTTTGAACCTGCGGCTGGCCCCGGCGGACCTGGCCTACATCGTCAACCACGCGCAGGACCGCTTCATCATCGTCGACGACGTCTTGTTGCCTCTTTACGAACAGATCCGGGAGCAGGTCGCGCCCGAGAAAGTTTTCGTGGTCGCATGGCAGGGTCAGGCCCCGCCGGAGGGCATGCACGGATACGAGGAACTGCTTGCCTTGGCGCCCGCCGACATCGACCCCGTCGCCCTCGACGAGCAAGATGCTTTCGCCATGTGCTACACCTCCGGGACGACGGGGCGGCCCAAGGGCGTCGTCTATTCGCACCGGTCGATGATGCTGCATTCGTTGGCCGAGTGCTTGCCCGACACGCTCAACCTCTCCCAGCGCGACAACATTCTGCCCGTGGTCCCGATGTTTCACGCCAACGCCTGGGGACTTCCTTTCGCGGGCGGGTTGGCGGGCTGCAAGATGATCCTGCCCGGGCCGCATCTGGATCCGGTCAGTCTTCTCGACCTGATGGCCGACGAGAAAGCCACCTTCGCCGGGGGCGTCCCCACGATTTGGCATGGCATTCTTCAGCACCTCAAGGCCGACCCGGAGCGATGGAGCCTTTCTCCCGAGCTTCGCATGGTGGTCGGGGGATCGGCCGTGCCGCTGCAGATGATCCGCGAGTTCGACCGGCTGGGTTTGCGGGTGATCCAGGCCTGGGGAATGACCGAAACCTCGCCTTTGGGAACGT
>JBFGHF010000679.1:0-2521 GCA_041578355.1 Acidobacteriota bacterium | reverse complement strand
TGTCCTGCGCTTTGCCCCCGACGGCTCCTTCGACCGCCGTATCGAGGTCCCCGCCGAGAAGGTCACCTGCTGTGTCTTCGGAGGTCGCCGGCTTGACAGGCTTTACATCACCACGGCGCGGCAAGGGCTGAGCAGCGACGAACTGCTGCGACAACCCCATGCCGGAGGGCTGTTCGAGGTCGAGCCAGGCGTGAGGGGCCTGCCGGCGTCGCAGTGGGGGGAGTGAGTCGGTTCGCTCCACGCTCACCGCCCACAGCTTGGGGCTGACTGCTCACGGCTGTCGAGTGTCGAGCCGCCGTCCTTCCCAAGTCGCCAACCGCACAACAGGACCAACAGCAGCAACAAGCCGACAAGGCCAAGGTCCAACCCGATTACGAATGCGATTACGACTCGGACCCACCCCCCTTCGCTCCGAGGACGGAGCTACGGCGGGCAGGCGGACCCCCAGACCCACCAACCCGCTATAATCGACCTGCAACGCTTCGATACACCCCGCATCTGTTAACGGGGAAAAGGCCGAGCAAATATGACCATCGGATTTCGAAAAAAACTGTCGATCCTTTTCGTCTGCGCCCTGCTGATCGCCCCTGTGTTCGCCGGTGACGCGTCCGGGGCCAAGCTGAACCTTCTCTTCAGCGGCTTCGTCGAAGGAAATTTCGGACCGTGCGGCTGCGATAAGAACCCCACGGGAGGGTTGGCGCGCAGGGCAGGGTATTCGGCCACCCTGGTCGAGGACGGAAGCCTCAACTTGCAAATCGACCTGGGCAACTATTTCCATCCGCTCGGCCCCCAATCGAAGGCGATCAACGAATTGATGCTGAAGGGATTGTCGTCGCTGCCCATTCGGGTGATGAATCTGACCCCCAACGATCTCTTCATGTGGGACCGACTCCAGGAGATGTCTCTTCCCCAGACCGAAATCATCTCGACCAACCTCTCCCCACGTGATCCTCGCAAAGCCTCGCCCAAGCGCTACACGATCGTGACGGTGTCAGGCAACGAACTGGGCTTGGAGGACGATGTCCGAATCGGCTTCCTGGGCCTGAGCGATCTGCGGAGGGTCAAGCCGAATTCCGGTTTCACCGGTTCGGATCCGCTTCTGGCGGTGGAGAAGGCGATGCTCGAATTGGCGAATCAAGTCGAGTTCGTCGTGGTTTTGGCCGACTTCCGCCGCAAATCCGGTCCCTTGAAGCCCGATTCGATCCTTCACAAACTGGCCGAAGCCCACCCCAAGATCTACGCCGTACTCAATACCGAACAGCGTTTTCTGCTTCACGAACCGGAGCAGGTCGGCAACGCCGTGATTCTCTCCAGCGTGGAAAGGGGCCGATACTTGGGTCGCCTGCAACTCCGCTTCGATTCGAAGGGAGAAGTCACGGCGGTCGAACCGGAATTCATCGAACTCAAGGCCGGTGTCCCGGAAGACGCGGAGTTGGCCCGGCTGCAGGCGGAGCTGGAGGCCAAAATCCCCTGACGGGGATCTTGCGTCTTGCGTCCTCCGTCCTCCGTCCTTCGTCTTCCGTCTTGCGTCTTCCGTCTTGTGCGGCGCGGGAAGTTGCGCGGCGTTTCGGTCCTTTCGCCACGACCGGCGGGAAACAGCTCCGGCCCAGAATCGCGAGCAGGGATGCTCGCGCCACGCTATACTCGGGCCCGACCGTGATGAAGTTCGACCCTGTCTACGTGTCCAAAGTCCTGGCGGAGAATTACCAGGACGCCCGACTGATCTTCTTCGAGCATCTGATCGATATCCACTTGGCTCATCTGAGCATGCTTCGCCAAGTGGGATTGGTCCCGGCCGAGGAGGCGGAGAGGCTGGCCCGGGCTCTTCGGCTCATCCTCACCCGAGGCGTCGCTGAAGACGCCTTCGACGGCACCTTCGAGGACCTTTTCTGTCACGTTCAGGATCTACTGACGAGCGAGTGCGGCGAGGAGGCGGCGGGGCGGCTGCACACCGCCCGCAGCCGCAACGACATCGACGTCACGCTCTACCGCTTACGCTGGCGAGAAGACCTGCTCGGTTTGCTCGCCGTCCTGACCGCCTTGCGGACCAGTCTCGTCGAGCTGTCGCACCGGGAGCGGAGCAGCCTGCTTCCGCTCCATACTCACACCCAGCCGGCCCAACCCTCCACGGTGGGGCATTACATGATGGGCATGGTGGAGCATTTGGAGCGGGACAGCCGGCGCCTCGAAAACGCCTTCCTGACGATGAACCGTTGCCCCCTGGGAAGCTGTGCCATCGCCGGCACCGGGCTCCCAATCGACCGCCAACTGGTCAGCCGACTTCTGGGCTTCGAGCAGCCGACCGGCAACACCTACGGCAGTATCGCTTGTGCCGACTACCTGCTGGAGACGATGGGGGCGTTGATGGTGATGCTGACCCAACTGGGACGCTGGATCCAGGATATGCTGCTCTGGTCTTCGGTGGAGTTCGGGTTTCTCAGGCTCTCGGACGGTTTCTTTCAGCCCTCCAGCATCATGCCCCAGAAGCGCAAACCGGTGGCGCTGGAACACGCGCGCGCTT
>JBFGHF010000678.1:0-2545 GCA_041578355.1 Acidobacteriota bacterium | reverse complement strand
GGCTGGGCAGCCCTCCATCCGAAAACGGACGCGAGGACGACGAGGGTCCCCAACGCGAGGTTGAATTGAGTTCCTTCTGGATGGGCCGGGTCGAGGTCACCTGGCAGGAATGGGAGGCTTTCTACGCCGAAACGGCGACGCGGGGAAAGAACGAGAGCGGGGAACAAACGGACGCGATCACCGGACCGACTCCTCCCTACGGCTCTCCCGACCAGGGTTGGGGACGCGGTTCGCGTCCGGCCATCACCATGACCCACTACGCGGCGCGCAAGTACTGCGAATGGTTGTCGGCCCGGACCGGACGCTCCTATCGGCTTCCCACCGAGGCCGAGTGGGAATACGCCAGCCGTGCCGGCTCCCAGGGTCCCCATTTCTTCGCACCCGAGGAGGAACGATCATTCTGGGCGGAGTTGTTCGGCGGAGGGGACGATTTCGCCGAACAGCTGCAGCAATACGCTTGGTTCGAACTCAACAGCAGGCTGCGGACACATCCCGCCTACAGCCGCGAGCCCAACCCTTGGGGTCTGATCAACATGGCCGGCAACGTTCGGGAGTTTTGCCTCGATTTCTACGACCCACAAGCCTACGCCTCCTACCCTGAAGTCGGAGTGAAGAACCCGACAGGCCCGGCGACCGGTACCGAACATGTGGTTCGGGGGGGATCGTTCCGAAGTCCCGCGCTTGAACTGCGGTCGGCGGCCAGAGACCGGACCCGCCACGATGCCTGGCTCAAGACCGATCCTCAAAACCCCAAGAGCGTCTGGTGGTACTCGGATGTCAAGGACGTCGGCTTCCGCGTCGTCCGACCCCGAGAACCGAAGGCAGCCCGGCAGTGAAACCCCGGTTCCGGCCCCAGCCACCCCAAAGCCGGAACCCGCACCCAGAGAAAAAAACGTAGGAACAGCCCGTCCCCTTCCCCGAGGAACAGCCCGTCCCTTTTTCAACAGCCCGTCCCCTTTTCCGGTACCCTGGAACGAGCTGTTCAATCTCCGGCATGACCAATATCGAAAAAGGCCGGTGGACCAAGTGCGGAGCCAGGAAGGGGGATCTCGTTAGTCGACTTATGGCTCCAGGAGAATTCGCCTCAGCTGCGTGATCCGGGCCAGGTGGTGATCGTCGTGCTCTGCCGCGAAGAAGGCTTGGTCGAGCACGCGCATGGGCTGGTCGAGTCGGGGATGGAGGGCGGTTCTCTGTGCCTCTTCGGCGCTCATCGCTTCCAGCATGGTGACGTATTGCGCCCGCCTGATAGCAAAACTTTCCAAGATGCGCCCGATCTCCTGACTGTTGAAGTCGGACTGGTCGGTGGCGCGGTTCGTCAGGTCTGCGGGGCGCAGACGAGGCAAGCCGGCGGCGACGTCCTCGAGCCTGCCGATCCAGAGATCCTCCAGAATCAGAAGGTGCCCGGCGTTTTCCTGGATCGACCAGCGTCCCTCGACGCGCTTGGTGAGTTGGCCGACGTCCAAGCCATCCACACGTTCGGCCATGCGACCGGGAGTTCCGCGCAGGCGCTCGATCACCGAAGGGAACAGATCGAGTGAAAGTCCGAAATCAAATTTGCGCTCGAACCAGGGCCGTCTTTCGATCATCACTCGTCACGGATATCATACTCGCAGCGGACGGTCCTGGTCCCTTTCCGGCGCACCGAAGACGGAAGACGGATGTCGGAAGACACAGGAAAGAATAGAGATGCACGAAACTCGACACTCATTGCCCGCAAGCCAACGACTCATTTTCGCGCTCGACGTCCCGACCGCCGACGAAGCCAAGAGTCTGGTCCGCGAGTTGAGCGGCGTCGTCAGCTTTTTCAAGGTGGGCTTGCAGCTCTTCGTCGCAGCCGGACCGTCCCTGGTTCGCTGGCTGGTGGAACGCGATTTGAAAGTTTTCCTGGACCTCAAGATCGAGGACGTCCCCAACACGATGCGCGAAGCGACCCGGGAGGTCGCTCGGCTGGGCGCGCGTTTTCTGACGATCCACGGCATCGGTGCCAGCGCCCAGGCTGCCGCCGAGGGCAGCCGCGGCTCTCAGCTGCAAATCCTCTGTGTGACTCTCTTGACGAGCCTCAGCGAATCGGATCTGCGGGATCAAGGGATCATTCATTCCCGGGGAAGATTCGCGAGTCTGGACGACTACGTGGTCTGGCGGTCGGGCGAAGCGGTCAAGAACGGGTGTCAAGGCCTCATCACTTCGGGACAAAACGTGGCGCGACTGAGGCAAGTCCTGGGCCCGGAGCCGCTTTTGGTGTGTCCCGGGATCCGCGGCTCCGGCGACCGGAGCGACGACCAGAAGCGCGTCGCCACACCGGCCGAAGCCATCGGGGCGGGGGCCGACTACCTCGTCGTCGGCAGACCCATCCGAACAGCAGCCGACCGACTTGGCAAAGCCCGTCAGATGATCGCGGAAATCGAATCGGCGCTGGCGGGTTGGGACCCCTGACGTGAGAGGGTGTCGAAGAAGTTTCGACACGCGTGGAACGCCGGCATCCTTGCCGGCATCCGGGCGCTTGCGCCCGGCGGGGCCGGGCGTTGCCGCCTGGAAGGCGGCGTTC